>JANXWW010000382.1 GCA_025350945.1 Burkholderiales bacterium | reverse complement strand
TGCCAAGGCCGCGAATGCACCATGTGTGGACGTATGCGAATCGCCACACACCACCGTCATGCCAGGCAGTGTTGCGCCCTGCTCCGGGCCAATCACATGCACAATGCCTTGGCGTGGATCGTTCATGCCGAAATAGTCTTTCAGCCCAAATTTTTCGATATTTTTATCGAGTGTTTCCACCTGCAGCCGCGAGATCGGATCCGCGATGCCTGCTTTGCGCGACGTGGTCGGCACATTGTGATCAGCGGTAGCCACGATCGACTTCAGCCGCCAAGGTTTCCGCCCCGCAATTTCCAACCCCTCAAACGCCTGCGGGCTTGTCACTTCATGCACCAAATGCCGATCAATATAAATCAGCGCCGTGCCGTCCGATTCTTCATGAATCAAATGCGTTTGCCAGAGTTTGTCGTAAAGCGTTTGCGGCATGATTTTCCGGGAGCGTTTTATTAGATTTACTTCGATTATAGCGCTGTGCGGAGGGATTGGTGCGGTGCAATATGGGAGATGGTTTTGCTAGAACTTTGTGTATGTTTGTGAATTGTTGAATGCGGCCTCGATCTTTTAAGTGTCATTCATTATTATGGCGCTTAATGTAAAGCATATAAAGCGTCAGCGCAGCATCAGTACAGCATAATAAAGTGCTGAATATTGAGTTCCGCTACCTCACTGTTTAAGCGCTGTTTTTTGGCATACACTACTTAATATAAGCAATAAAAATTTTATTGATTCCTGCAACGCAACGATGCAACGCACTGATTTATCTATTTGTATATTCATCGCAGCGACGACTGCGTAATTAACCACAAAAAGCGCGCTTGTGATCAAGCGCGCAAAGTGTTTCAACCGCACGTTTCAATTGCGTTTGCAAAAAGGCAATCACATCGACTCTTCAGCCAAAGTTTTGGGCATCCCTGACCGACCCCGCGCTGACGCGCCGCCGATTGCTGGGTCGCACAAGTTGAGCGCACCAACCGAGCAAGACCTCGCTGTACTGAACAGTCTCATTCCGGGCATTGAAGCAAACGGCTTTCCTTCCTGTTTTGTTAGCGCGGATGAACGCTATTTATTCGCAAATCGTGCCTACTGTGCATTTTTGTCGAAGCCGCCAGAAGCCATTATTGGTCACCCGGTTTGCGAGGTGCTGGACCCACAGGAATTTGCCGTTATAGCACCGTATTTCGATCAGGCCTTGCGCAAAGGCGAGAGTGTGCATTTTCATCGCTTGTCACACGGTGCAAATGCCCGCCAGCGCTGGGTGCTGGTCAATTATTTTCCCCAGCGCCATCAAGACGGCTCCATTTATGGTTTTCTGGCGGTTATTACCAATGCCGAGCGCGTCAAGGCGCTGGAGTCGGAAACACTGGAGCGCGAACGCCTCATGCGCGTGCTCACCAATAGTGCCGGGCTGCCGATCCTGCAAGTCGACGCAGACTTGATTGTTCGCTTCGCCAATCAACCATTTATCGACTGGATTGATAAACCCGCCACCGCAATACTTGGCAAGCTCTTTGTCGATGCGTTTCCGTCTGAAGTGGTTGATTTTCATTCGTCTCTAGCTGCGCGTGCCATAGCGGGGGAATCATTCAAAGTCGAAACGCTATCGCTGGCAAAAGCTGGGACGCAGCGACGGATCGAGCTCTCGTATTATCCAGACCGCCATATTGATGGTTCGATCTCGGGATGTATTCTCATGTTTCGCGATATTGAGGACGAATTTCGCCTCCGCCAGTCGCTGATTGAAAAAGAATTAAAACTTCGCGAAATCGCCGACAACATTGGTATGCCGGTCTCGAAAAGTGACCTCAACCTGCGCTACCAATACGTCAATCGTGTGACCGCTGAATGGCTGGATACGTCTGCCGAAAACATTATCGGCAAGCATTGGCGTGATGTGATCGGCGATGATGACCTCGCTAAAGTGAAACCCTATGCTGACCGTGCGCTGGCGGGCGAAATTGTGGTCTTTGAAGGTACCGGCAATTTTCCTGGTTACCAGCCCGGCCATATCCGACTTAGCATGTTCCCCAGCAGGAGCCAAACCGGTGAGATTGATGGCATTTATGCGGTGTTGGCGGATGTGGAAAACGACTATCAGCTCAGGCGGGAGTTGCTTAAACGTGAGCGCCAGTTAAGACTCATTACGGACAATATCGCAATGCCGATCTGCTACGTCGACACTGATCGCCGTGTGCAGTTTTATAACAAGGTGGGATTTGACTGGCTCGGACTTGATGAAAAAGCGGTAATCGGTAAAAAAATTGAAGATGTCGTCGGCACTGAAGTTGCTGCCAGCGTCGAGCCGTGGCTCGCCAAGGCGTTCGCTGGCGAAAGTCAAAACTATGAAAGACTGAACACCAGATCAACCGGCGAGAAGCGCTGGGTGCGCGGGCATTTGGTACCCGACCTGCGCGATGATGGCAAGGTGGCGGGTGTGTTCAGTGTTGTTACTGACATCAATGACGACGTAAAACTTCGGCAAAAGCTGGAGGATCAGCAACGTCAGATAAGCGTTTTTGCTGACAATATTCCGGAATCAATTTGCTATCTCGACCACGAGCTTCACTACACATTCGTCAACAATACTTTTTTGCGCTTACGCGGTCTGGCGCGAGATAAGATTATTGGAGAAACTCTTGAAAATATCTTGGGTGCGGACGAGGCGCTGCTCGCCGCCCCCCACATTGATCGCGCTTTCAAAGGTGACACGGTGGTGTACGAGCGATTGTGGCCAACTATGGCGCATCCCAAAGGCCGATGGTTTCGCACACGCGTGGTACCTGATTTCGACGCAGCTGGCGTAGTACAAGGTCTTTATGCCGTTGGTATTGATATTCACGACATCAAAACCGCGGAAGTTGCTTTGCGCACCAGCGAAGGCGAGCTGCGCGCGGCGATGGACAGCCTGCCCTATCCGATGGCCTATATTGATCGTGATTTGAAATACCAGTTCGTCAATAAAACGATGGAAAACCTGGTTGGCAAATCGCACACTGAAATGATTAACAAGCCGATGGATCAGCTTTACAACAAACATCGTCTGTCAGAAATCGAGGCTGTGTGGGATCACGTGTTTGCCGGCGAAACAATCAACATTGAACGTTTGATCACGGCAAATAATGATCAGCAACGCTGGATGAGCGTTCGCTACACACCGCGCCGCGATGCCGAGGGCACGGTCGTAGGATTCTATTCTGCGTCCACCGATATTGATGAGCTAAAACGCACCGAAATTGAGCTCAGGCGGGCCAACTGGATGTTGTCATCGCATTTTGAAAACACGCCTCTTGCGGTGATCGAGTGGGATGCTGATTTTCGTGTGCGGCGCTGGTCGCCTCAAGCAGAGCGCATCTTCGGCTGGAGTGAAGAAGAAGTTCTCGGCAAGCGTTTGAGCGAGTGGGAATTTGTTGTCGATGAAGATCAAGCGCGGGTGGCATCGATAGTGTCCCAGGGAAGATCAGGCAATGAGCCACATACCACCAGCCTGAATCGCAACTATCGCAAAGATGGTCGAGTCATCTGGTGCGAATGGTACAACTCCAATTTGTGTGACGAATCCGGACAACTGGTTTCAGTACTCTCGCTGGCGCAGGATGTCACTGCACGCGTAAATGCCGAGGAGCGACTGGTTCATCAGGCAACCCACGACAGTTTGACCGGGCTGCCAAACCGCGCGATGTTGCAGGAGCGCCTGCGTCAGGCCATCATGCGTGCACGCCGTAACAGCAGCCGCGTTGCTGCGCTGTTTATCGACCTCGACCGGTTCAAGGATGTAAATGATTCTCTAGGCCATCGTGTGGGCGATGAGTTATTGCGCATGATGGCCGTCAGGCTCGGGCGCGTGCTGCGCGAGACCGACTTATTGGTGCGATTATCAGGCGATGAATTCATGGTGGTACTCGAGCAAATTACCGAGATTGAATCCGCGCAATTGGTCGCCATCAAGTTAATCGACGAGCTTCGTGCGCCATCCATGATAGAAGGCCACGAGATATTCATTTCCGGCTCGGTCGGCATCAGCCTGTTTCCGGATGATGCTGATGACGGCGAGACGCTTTTGCGCAACGCTGACATGGCCATGTACCGCGCCAAAGAACGCGGCAAAAATACCTTCCAGGTGTTTTCACGTGAGCTTGCCGAGCATGGTTCGAATATGCGCATTCTCGAAAACGCCATGCGCACCGCCATTCAACACAACGAATTTGAACTGTATTACCAGCCGAAAATTGATATGGTGAACAACCGGATTATTGGTGCCGAAGCGCTGCTGCGGTGGCATCATCCCACCCGCGGGCTGGTCATGCCTGACGAATTTATTCACCTTGCCGAAGAGACGGGGCTGGTTCACGATATTGGCAATTGGGTGTTCGACACCGCATTTGCACAACTTCGCAAATGGCGGGAGATGGGACTTGCTCATTTGCATGTGGCGGTGAATATCGCGGCAGGCCAGTTCCGCGCCACTAATCTGGCAAACAGAATCATCGAGCGCATCAAGCTTGAAGGCTGCGATCCGGGCATGATCGAAATTGAAATTACCGAGACAGGAATGCTGCGCGATCCGGAAGGCGTGGGGCGGACAGTAAGCGCATTGCGTGCCGCCGGTGTCAGTGTCGCCATTGATGATTTTGGGACAGGCTACTCCAGCCTGTCGCATCTAAAACGTTTCCCGATTGACACCTTGAAGATTGATCGATCATTTGTCGCGGATGTGCTGACAGATCGCGATGACGCTGCCATTGTCTATGCAGTCATCGCGCTCGCGCATGCACTCGAAATCAATGTCGTGGCCGAAGGCGTGGAAACCGAAGCGCAGCGCCAGCTACTTGCACAGCAGGGCTGCACCGCCTATCAAGGTTATTTATTCAGCCGCGCCCTGCCCGCGGCAGATTTTGAGGCGCTGATTAGAAAGCATCAATCAAGCGCCGTCTGATTTGCCGACGGATTTGAACGCTGCTTTCAGGTAGTAAAACATTGACCAAACCGTCAACAACGCCGCAACCCAGATGAGGACACGTCCGATCAAGCGGCTGTTGATAATATCGAGGAGCGGTGCATCGTATAACAGGAAAGGGATCGCCACCAGTTGCGAGACGGTTTTGATTTTACCGAGCATGGAAACCGCCACGTTTTTTGATTGCCCGACTTGCGCCATCCATTCACGCAGCGCCGAAATGGTGATTTCACGACCCACAATAATGAGCGCCACAATCGCATCGGTGCGACCCATTTCTACCAGCACAATCAAGGCGGCCGCGACCATTAATTTATCCGCCACCGGATCTAAAAACGCGCCGAACGCAGAACTTTGATCTAGCTTTCGCGCGAGATAACCATCCAGCCAATCGGTAATAGCCGCAAAAATAAAAATCACGGTCGCAATGGTGTTTGCCTGACGCGATGTGAGCCACGATTCATCGATATATAAAACCGCGATGAAGAGCGGGATGGCGGCTATGCGAAGCCACGTGAGGAACATCGGAATATTGAGCTTTAACTTCAAGGCAGGTTGGGCTTTTAATTAGTATGGCAACAGGAGTGCCATTAGTGTAATTGGTTATAGATGGTCTCGGCTAAATCGCGACTTATCCCTTCGACTTTCGCCAGATCATCCGCGCTCGCTGACTGTACACCTTGCAGTCCGCCAAACTGCGCCAGCAATGCTTTGCGGCGCTTCGGCCCGATCCCTGCAATATCTTCAAGCCGCGAGGTGTTGCGTTTTTTTGCGCGCCGCGCGCGATGTCCGGTAATCGCGAATCGATGTGCTTCATCGCGAATTTGCTGAATCAAATGAAAACCCGGATTGTCCGTCGGCAAATTAAGTTCGCGTCGGGTGGTGCCAAAAATAAGCGTCTCCAAACCGGGTTTGCGATCCTCTCCTTTCGCCACGCCGACCAATTGAATATCGGTCAGCCCCAACTCATTCATCACTTCTTCGGCCACACTCAGCTGGCCTTTGCCGCCATCGATGAGCACGAGATCAGGGCGTGGGATATTCACCTTCGCAGCCTCATCCTTTACCACTTCTTCGGGACTATCAAGGAGCTTCGAATAACGCCGCGTCAACGCATCACGCATCGCCGCGTAGTCGTCACCGGGCGTGATGCCGGTTATGTTGTAGCGCCGATATTCGGATGATTGCATTTTGCCCTGATCAAACACCACGCAGCTCGCCACGGTGGCCTCACCCATGGTGTGGCTAATGTCAAAACATTCCACACGGCTGATCGTCTCAAGCCCCAACGCTTCGCGCATCATCCATAATTTCTTGTCCTGCGTGGCGCGATCCAGTAGCTGACGATCCAACGCGAATTGCGCGTTTTTCATTGCCATCGACATCCATAGTTTGGATTCACCCTGCGGGCGCGTAACAACTTTTACCTGTCGTTGCGCCGCAGCGGTGAGGAACGCATCCCACTCTTCGGTATCAAAATCACCATCGGTAATCACGCGCGGCGGCGGCGCTTGATCGCTGTAATGCTGGTCGATAAACGCACCAATAATCGCTTCAAGATCGGCGTGCTGCGTATTGGCGGGAAACAAACTTTTGTCCCCCAAATGTCGACCGCCACGGATCATCACCAGATTCACGCACCACGTGCCCGAAATTTCTAATGCGGCAATCACATCGACATCACGCTCACTCGCGGACTCGACAAACTGTTTGGTGAGAATGCGCTGCAGCGTTCGCACCTGATCGCGATAAATTGCGGCGGCTTCAAAATTAAGCTCTTCGGCAGCGGCTTCCATTTTGCGATTCAGTTGCTCGACGACTTCGTTCTCTTTGCCTTGCAAAAACAGCCCTGCATTTTCAATATCGCGCGCATATTCTTCGGCCGTGATCTTGCCCACACACGGTGCCGTACAGCGGCCAATCTGATGCAGCAGACATGGGCGGGAGCGATGCGCATAAACGGTGTCATCGCAGGTGCGCAGCTTGAACACTTTTTGCAAATGATTGATCGTGTCGCGCACCGCCCATGCCGACGGAAACGGGCCGAAAAAACGATTGCCTTTGGTGTGCGTGCCGCGATAGAAACGAATCTGCGGAAACGTGTGGCCCGTCACCATAATATAGGGATAGCTTTTGTCATCGCGAAATAAAACGTTGTAACGCGGCGCAAGCGATTTGATGAGATTATTTTCGAGCAGCAGCGCTTCGGATTCGCTGCGCGTAATCGTGGTCTCAATATCCTCAATTTGCGACACCATGTGGGTGGTGCGCGGGCTTTCGTGCTGCTTGGTGAAATACGATGACACGCGCTTTTTTAAGTCACGCGCTTTACCCACATAAATCACATCCCCCGCCCCGCTTTTCATACGGTAAACGCCCGGTAAGTTCGGTAACTGCGCGAGGATGGGTTTTGGGTCAAACATGGAAAATGAATTATAAAACACTAATCTGGGCGCGGCGTTACAAGCAAAAATGCTTCAAACACCCAGCCAATACTAGTGTTTGAACCAGGCCTTACCCTGAATTACAACACTACAGGGCGATCCGATTGCTCGTTTTTTTGCGTGCCATTGGCTGGGAAATAATGCTCAAGTTCGGCGCTGATTTTAGCAATACCTGCAATGCTGCCTGACGCAAAATCTTTTTTACGATAATGCAATTCAATCTCGCGACAAATCGCCTTCCATCGCTCATCACCGACATGCCGGTGAATGCCACGATCCGCAACGATTTCGACTTTGCGATCCGCAAGCAACACATAAATAAGTACACCATTATTTTCTTCAGTATCCCAAACGCCGAGCAGTGAAAACACATCCAGCGCACGCTGACGCGATGTGATGCCATGCCACAACTGAGCCGTCGATAATTCTGCTTCAATCGCAAAACGCAGTTGGCCGCGATGCAATTTTTCGCTTGCGTTTACCGATACCTCAATCGCATCCAAGGTGACCTGCGGAAACCGGCTGCGCAAAATAAATGGCGACATCCATACGTGGCGGAAAAAACGTGTATGCCAGTTCATCACCAATCTCCCGACGCGCCGCCGCCATCAAAGCCGCCACCGCCGCCACTAAAACCACCACCGCCACCCGATGATCCACCGCCGCCAAATCCGCCGCCGCTGATCCAGCCACCGCGACCTCCACTACCGCCGCGTCCGAGCATTGATCCCATGGAGCCCATTAACAACACCGCTAAAAATACAATCACGCCGGCAACAATCGGCAACGCCAATCCGCCCGCGATAAACCACGCCGCAGCTCCCGTTATTCCACCCGTAGCTGTGGCTCCCATAAAGCGGCCCAGAATTGAGCGCAACATCGGCCCGACAAACATCGCCGCAAAAATCGCGAGCACAAAAAAGTTTTCGTAGCCGCCGCTGGATTGGGTGGCAACGCGTTTTTCCGGTGGCGGCGGCAAGATCTCGCCATCAATTACGCCGATCATTTTTGCCACACCGTCCTCAATGCCGCCAGCAAAATCACCTGAGCGAAATTTGGGCGCGACAACTTCAGCAATGATGCGTTTTGACATCGCGTCCGTGAGCAAGCCGGAGATGCCAGGCCCGGTCAATGTCTGCATTTTGCGATCCGACTTGGCCACCAAAAAAAGCACGCCGTCATCGACACCTTTGCGACCCAACTTCCACTCCGAAAAAACGCGGGTCGCGTAATCGAATGCCGTTTCAGGCTGGGTGCTATCCACAATCAGCACCGCAATCTGCGCGCCTTTTTTGGTTTCAAACTCCTTGAGCCGCGCCTCAATTCGCGCTTCATCAGCGGGCGATAACGTTGCCGTCAAATCCGTGACACGCTTCTTAAGCGCGGGCACGCTCAGATAATCCCCGGGGGCTGCCCAAGTGACGCAAGAAAATATCGCCAACAGCAAACCCAGCGCAAGTACTTTTACCACTCGCTGAATATCGGCGAGCGGCATTAATGTAGCGCCCATCATGTGAAGAAGATCTCGTGACGATGCCGCAGCGATAACCCTACTGCTTTGCAGGTGCGGGAGCAGGTGTTGACTTGGCACCGAAATCCACTTTAGGCGCAGTCGAAATGGCTTTCTCGTTTTCTACCGTGAATTGCGCCTTTTCCTTGTAGCCCATGACCATCGCTGTCAAGTTTGAAGGGATACTGCGAATCAAAATGTTGTAAGCCGAAACAGCTTCGGTGAAACGATTGCGCGCCACGGTAATGCGGTTTTCAGTGCCTTCCAATTGCGACTGCAGCTCACGGAAATTTGCATCCGATTTTAGTTGCGGATAATTTTCTGACACCACCAATAAACGTGACAACGCGCTGCTCAAATCACCTTGCGCTTTTTGAAAGTTTTGCACGGCTTTCGGATCATTCAATGCGTCAGCGGTCAACTGCATCGAGCCCACTTTTGAGCGCGCTTCGGTCACGCCGAGCAGCACATCCTTTTCCTGCTGCGCATAACCTTGCACGGTAGAAACCAAATTCGGGATCAAATCAGCGCGACGCTGATATTGATTCAATACTTCCGCCCACGCCTTTTTCACGCCCTCATCTTTAACCTGAATATCGTTATAGCCACAGCCAGAAAGCAACATCGCCAACACAACACCGAACAAAACAAAAATTTTACGCATGGTATCTCCTATGGATTGACGCGATTTCACGATTTTGGAATTTTCTCGCATGCTTTTCTAAATAATGACCAAGTCGGAGTTTACAAGGTATTGCGCAAAGCGAATGAACTCAACGATGCTACTTCATCGAGGTTTGACTGCTATCCATTGGAATCAATAAAATTTGATTGATTTAATTATTGATTGTGTTAATATAAATTAAATCAAATAACTAAATATCAAGTTAATCATAAAAATGTTTAGCCCAAATGCCACGATTGCCGATATCGCACGACATGCAGGTGTAGGTACAGCCACCGTTGATCGGGTGCTCAATAGTCGACCTGGCGTCAATGCGGAAACCATGCAAAAAGTTATGACCGCCGTTAAAGCACTGGGAGAACCTACTGTTGTGCGAGGGCGTCCACGGCAAAAGGAAAATTTTCGCTTCGCCTATGTGATGCCCGCTGGTAATTCAGATTTTTTCGATCTGGTGGAGCGCTTGATAGCGCAAGCTGCGGGGGAATTCCGACACCAGCACATTACTGAAATCACCTACCGCCTCAATACCGATGACCCGGCACAATTTGCGGCGGAGCTTGCACAAATATCCAATTGCGATGGCATGGTGGTAGTCGCACCGGATTTACCCGCCATTAAATTAGCGATCAACGAAAAGGTGCGTGCCGGGGTGCATGTGGTCACCCTGCTGTCTGATGTGGCGGGCTCCATGCGGTCCGCGTATGTGGGCGCGGATAACCGGGCAGCAGGACGCACAGCAGGTTTGTTGCTGGCTCGCATGGCCGCGCCACAGGGTCGCGATACCCTGCTGTTGCTATCGCAGGCAACGCGAATGTCGGGAGAGATTGAGCGGCGCATCGGCTTTTCACAAGTGCTGGAAGAGCGCTTTCCTCTACTTCAGGTTAGCCGACATCTTGACTTACCGGCGGACGATGCAGGTATGCGAACAGCACTTGGTTTAATACTTCGCACCCAGATCGACACAACTCGTTTGGCGGGTGCGTATCTGGTTGGACAGGGCACTGCGGGTGTTGTCGGCGCTCTGGATGACTTTGGCGTGAGCCAGCAGTCTGGCCTGGTGGTGCATGGGTTTACCGCACTCCACCAAAGAATGCTGATTAATGGTTCAGTGTCGTATGTTCTGCACCAGGACATCCACTATTGTGTTCTCACCGCCGCGCGTGCATTGCGCGGAATGTGCGAAAACGTGCGTGGCGCACTTAAAGTAGCGCAGCCACGGGTTGAAATTCTGACAGCAGAAAATTTGCATTGATTTAGTGCTGAGGTGGTGGTGGTGGTGGTGGTGAGCGTTTTGATGTGTGTTGGACATGTATAGCCATATTAAAAACTTTCGAGGAGAATAATTCATGAAAACGATGTTGAATAAAATGTCTGTAATGGCATTGATCGCGTTAGCTTCAGCGCTCAGCCTGGGTGCTACAACTACGCAAGCCCAGGAAAAAACGATCACCCTGTGCTGGGCCGCATGGGACCCAGCCAACGCGCTGGTCGAGCTATCCAAAGACTTTACGGCTCAAAGCAAGGTCAAGATGAAATTCGAGTTCGTACCGTGGACAAACTTTGCAGATCGCATGCTTAACGAACTTAATTCCAAAGGCAAATTATGCGATTTAATTATCGGCGACAGCCAGTGGATCGGCGGATCGGCGGAGAGCGGCCATTACGTCAAGCTCAATGATTTCTTCGCGAAAGAAGGCATCAAGATGAGTGATTTCGCACCGGCCACCGTGACCGGCTATGCAGAGTGGCCGAAGAACACACCGAACTACTGGGCATTGCCAGCGATGGCTGACGCGGTCGGCTGGACTTATCGTAAAGACTGGTTTGGCAAGCCAGAGATTCAAGCCGAATTCAAGAAAAAATACAGCCGCGATCTCGCCCCGCCAAAAACATGGAGTGAGTTTAAACAGGTTTCTGAATTCTTCCAGGGCCGCATGATTGATGGCAAAAAAGTGTACGGCGCTTATATCTTTACAGAGCGCGGCTCTGAGGGCATCACCATGGGGGTGAGCAATGTGTTGTATCCATTTGGCTTCCAGTATCAGGATCCCAAGAAGGCGTATGCATTGGATGGTTTTGTTAACTCGGCAGAAGCAATTAAAGCGCTCGAATTTTACAAAGCACTCTACAAAGGCAGCACTCCGCCTGGACTAACAAACGCTTACATGGGCGAGGGACTGGACGCGTTTAAATCCGGTCAAGTCGCGATGATGATGAATTGGTTTGCATTCTTCCCCGGACTTGACAAGGATCCTAATGTCGGTGGTGCCAAGATTGGCTACTTCGCAAACCCATCGGAAAAAACCAAGGGTGTGCAACTTGGTGGTCAGGGAATTTCTGTCGTGTCGTATTCGCCCAACCGAAGCGAAGCGCTGCAATACATCAAATGGTTTGCGTCGCCAGCAGTTCAGAAAAAGTGGCAAGCCATTGGCGGATCATCAGCCCACAATGCGGTGCTAAAAGATGCCGGCTATTTGCAGAGCGCACCGTATGCAGCGGCCTTCCAGGATTCGATGAACATGGTGGTGGATTTTTGGGCAGAACCCTCCTATGCACAGTTGATGCTCGCCGAGCAAAAACGCGTGCATGACTTTGTGGTGGCAGACAAAGGTACGGCCAAAGAAGCCCTTGATGCACTGGTGGCGGATTGGAAGAAAATCTTCAAGGATGACGGCAAGGGCAAGTAACGTTGACGTTAAAAGCCGCCGTGACGATTCATTGAAAGTGACCCCGCCCTGATTGCAGGCCGGGGCATGGCGGCCTCTTCCCCTCTACTTCTGAAGCGCAAATGTCTATTACTTCACCTTTGGCAAAGCGACTTGCACAAGCGACGCCTGCGCCCATCGCCATGCGCATGCGTGGTCTATCGGATCGCTGGATTGCGTGGATATTTGTCGGCCCGACCATGCTGTTGTTGCTGGCCATCAACATCTTCCCGCTGATTTGGACGATCAAGCTTTCTTTCACCAACTTTCGCGCCAACCGTCCGAACGCGGAAGTAAGCGGCGTAGGCATTGATAATTACGTTTCTGTGCTGACCGACCCTGACATTTGGGCTGCCATGCAAACCACGGCTCACTTTGTGTTCTGGACGATCACACTGCAAACTCTGATCGGTTTCACGCTGGCATATCTGATAGACCGTAAGTTTCGCGGTCACGGTTTTTGGACAACACTCATTTTGATTCCCATGATGTTGTCCCCCGCAGTCGTGGGTAATTTCTGGGCATTTTTATATCAACCGCAAACTGGATTATTCAACGCGGTTGCGGCATTTTTGACCGGGGTGTCGCCCTCCTCTTTTTCGATGCTGGGCGAAGTGTCACTCGCACCTTGGGCCATTATTATTGTTGATACGTGGATGTGGACGCCCTATGTCATGCTGATTTGTCTGGCGGGGTTGCGCTCAATTCCTGACTATATTTACGAGGCCGCCGAAGTGGATCGCGCCTCAAAGTGGCGGCAATTTTGGTCGGTCACGCTGCCAATGGTGCTGCCCTTCATCATGCTGGCGATATTGTTTCGCGGCATTGAAAATTTCAAGATGTTTGACATGGTCAATCTGCTAACCTCAGGCGGCCCAGGATCGACCACAGAAGTGGCGTCCATCACGCTCAAGCGGGAAGCTTTCGAGAAGTGGCGCACCGGTTATTCATCTGCATTTGCCATCATTTTGTTTGTCGCCGTATTCGGGCTGGCCAACATTTATGTCAAAGCCCTCAACCACATCAAGAGTCGATAGAACTATCATGAGCCAAGGAATCAGTACTGCGCATTCCGTGGTGGAGCCCACTAGCGGGACGCGCTGGTTTGCAGGCGTGGTGGTGGCTCTCTATGCGCTGGTCACCATTATTCCGCTCGCGTGGATCATTATGACGGGCTTCAAAACACCCGCAGATGCCATCAGCTATCCGCCCAAAGTGGTGTTCAGCCCATCGGTGGAAGGATATTGCAACTTGTTCACCACCCGCTCTCGCCAGACCCCTGAATACATCGCCAGTTTGCCACCCGCAAACGGCACCTGTGAACAGATCGCGCGGGAGCAAAAAATGGTGGTTGCCGGGCCATCCAATTTCGTTCCGCGATTTACCAATTCACTCATCATCGCGTTTGGCTCCACGCTTTTATCGGTGGGCTTCGGCGTCATGGCGGCATACGCGTTCTCGCGCTTCAAGGTGCCACTCAAAGATGACCTGCTGTTCTTCATTTTGTCCACACGCATGATGCCGCCCATTGCGGTGGCCATCCCAATTTATCTGATGTATCGCGAGTTGGGGCTTTCTGATACGCGTCTGGGTATGATTTTACTTTACAGCGCCGTCAACGTTTCACTTGCTGTGTGGTTGCTCAAAGGATTCATTGACGAAATCCCCAGGGAATATGAAGAAGCGGCAATGGTCGATGGTTACACGCGCCTGCAAGCGTTTCGTAAAGTCGTATTGCCGCAAGCCACCACCGGCATTGTGGCAACCGCGATTTTCTGTCTGATCTTTGCGTGGAATGAATACGCGTTTGCGGTGCTGCTCACCTCTGGTGAAGCGCAGACTGCACCACCGTTTATCCCGATCATTATTGGCGAAGGCGGTATGGACTGGCCTGCGGTGGCCGCAGGTACCACCTTATTTCTGGTGCCGATTCTGATTTTTACCGTTCTTCTGCGCAAGCATCTTTTGCGCGGCATTACCTTCGGTGCCGTCCGTAAATAACGCCCTGTATTCCCTCACATCATGACTGATCAAGCGCCCAAATCTTCTGTTGCTAACAATACGAAACCCCGCGTCTGGCCCACTTGGTTGCGTCGCGGGCCGCTTGAACTCATCGCCTGCGCTGTCATTGGTCTGGGCATTCTTATGTTGCTACAACCGTTTGCAATGGTGCTGTACACCTGGTCGTTCGTGACCATGCTGGCGGGCACTGTCATGTTCATGATCGTCTCGAAATTCCCACAGTAGACATCATGGCTGAAATTCGCGTTCAAAATTTGCACAAAGCCTTTGCCGAATTCACGGCAGTAAAGGACTCCACCTTTACGGTTAACGATGGAGAGTTTTTTTGTTTGCTGGGCCCATCGGGTTGCGGTAAGACCACCACCTTGCGAATGATTGCGGGGCTGGAGCTTCCCACTTCCGGTGAGATTTATCTTGGCCGGGAGAATGTCACCTTCAAACGTGCATCGGCGCGTGATATTGCTTTCGTGTTTCAGATGTTTGCGTTGTATCCCCACATGACTGTGCGCCAGAACATCGCATTTCCCTTGGTCTCGCAAGGCATGCCGCGCGCGGAAATTCGTGAGCGTGTGGCGCAGGCCGCGAAAACATTGCACATCACGGCAATGCTGGATCAATCGGTTTCCGGATTGACCAGCGGAGATCGCCAGCGTGTTGCATTGGGGCGTGCCATTGTGCGGCAGCCCATGGCCTTCATGATGGACGAGCCTCTGGGTGCGCTAGATACAGAATTTCGCGAGATCATGTGCGCTGAGTTGCGCGCCTTGCATGATCGCCTCAGTGCTACCACCGTTTACGTCACCCACGATCAGCGTGAAGCGATGTCGATGGCGGACAAAATCGCCATCATGAATCAAGGCGTTATTGAACAACTGGGCGCACCGCAAGAAATTTACGAACGCCCTGCAACTGTTTTTGTTGCCGATTTTATGGGTTCACCATCGATGAATTTCATCCCCACCACCGCAGCACTCGCACGCGGTGAAACAACATTGAATATCGGTACAGCAAAGCTGCCACTGTCAGCTGTTTGTGATGATGTCTCAACGCGCTCCTTGCTTTACGGGGTGCGCCCAGAACATGTGCGCTTGACCGACGATTCAGTTTTTCGTGCCGAGGTGGTGGGCGTAGAATATTTGGGTAACTGCCAAATCATCACCTTGAACACCGCAGCGGGGAGCACGGTGCGCGCCAAAGTGGATGTGGGCGTACATGCAGCGCGCGGCGATCAGGTGGGCTTAACGTTTGATGCAGGTGAAGTTACGCTATTTGATCAGGCGAGCGGCCGCGCCATCCCTACCGCACGCGACGATGTGCCCATGAGCCTTGTCGGCACAAGAGTTGCGGCACATGGCTGATCTCGACATCGTAGGCGTCAGCAAAAAATTTGGCCATACTGCGGCCGTCAGCGACTTAAATATCAACATCGCCAGTGGTGAATTCGTGGTGATATTGGGCCCCAGCGGCGCGGGAAAAACCACCACATTGCGACTGGTAGCCGGGCTGGAATCGCCCGATACGGGGCAAGTATTGATTGATGGCCGCGATGTCACGCGAACCGCACCTGCGCTGCGGGATGTAACCTTCGTATTTCAACAGTACTCGCTCTATCCGCATCTCAATGTGTATGACAATCTCGCATTCCCACTGCGATCCCCGTTGCGTAAAAACAGCGAGGATATGGTCAAGACGAGGGTGTTGGAAGTAGCGCGCATGTTGCGCATGGAAGACAAATTACAAAGCCCCGCCACCAAGCTTTCTGGTGGACAAATGCAGCGTGTTGCCATTGGCCGCGCGTTGGTGCGCAACCCTGCTGTGTACCTGATGGATGAACCACTGTCCTCGCTGGACGCCAAGCTACGCAATGATTTGCGGCTCGAGTTAAAACGCATTCAGCAAGACACCAATGCAACGATGCTCTATGTAACGCACGATCAAGTCGAAGCGCTGACGCTCGCCACGCGCATCGGTGTGCTCGATCACGGACAGCTGGTTCAATTGGGCACGCCTAAACAGGTTTACCAGGACCCTAGCTCTGTGTCGGTGGCCAGCCGATTAGGATCACCACGTATCAACTTGCTGCCGCGCGAAGCGTTGCCCCGCCTTGACCTGCCTGACGTCGTAAAAACTATCGGTGTGCGAGCGGAGCATATGCAGATCCAACTCGATGCGACTCTCGCATCAGCACACGCCGTCGCGCGTGTGGCCCGTATTGAGCGCCTTAGCGATCAGTTTCTGGTGCATTTACGTTTGCGTGATTTGGGTGGTCGGGAGCACGCCTTAATCGTGTCTGCTCATCCCGGACACCTTGCCCAGCCGGGGCAGGATGTTGCGATTCAAATTCTGCAAAGCCTCTCCTTTGATGCCCGCGATCAGCGCGTGCGGCACTGATTATTTCCAACAGGAGCATCATTAATGTCATTGCGACTCGTTATTCAAAACGCTACCCAAACGCTGGTGGATCATCTGGAAGAGCTCACAGCACTCGATCAGGCCATTGGCGATGGCGATCATGGCCTAAACATGAAGCGCGGTGCTCAAGCCATTCAGGCCAAGCTGGCGGATATGGAAGGTACCAGCTTGAATGAGTCGCTCAAGACGATGGGTAAAACTTGTGTAGCGATGATTGGCGGCTCATCAGGCCCTGTGTTTGGAACGCTTTTGATGACGCTGGGAAAAGAGTTGCCGGAAAATCCAACGCATCAGGATTTCGCGCTGGCATTACGCGCCAGCATTGAAGCCTTGACGAAACTGGGCAAAGCCGAGGTGGGGCAAAAAACCTTGATCGATGTGCTTGACCCTGTACAGAAGGTCTTGGCGCAAGATAGCCCCAATCTGATTGCCCGTGTGCGACAGTGTGCTTTTGACAGTTCGTTGGCCACGGCAAACATGGACGCCGCGCGTGGGCGCTCATCGTTTTTGGGAGACCGCGCGAAAGGCCATGTTGATCCCGGCTCTCGCTCAATGGCGCTTATTATTAGCTCAATATGCGACACCCTCACCAAAGCCTGACTTATAAGCAAATTTTTTAAATTTTCCAAAAGGTGACCTGTGAAAAATCTGATGAATCATGCTGACACCATGCTGGCCGAATCTCTGGATGGTTTTGCCGCAGCTCATGCCGACATTGTGCTACTTGCCACGGATCGCGAATTTGTACGCCGCAAGCGCAACAAGCCCGGCAAGGTTGCACTTATCTCGGGTGGCGGTGCCGGACACGAACCGCTGCACGCGGGTTTTGTCGGACACGGCATGCTAGATGCAGCGTGCCCTGGTCAGATTTTTACCTCGCCCACGCCCAATCAGATGATGAACGCGGCACAGTCGGTGGATGGTGGCGCAGGCGTGCTTTTCATCGTCAAGAATTATTCCGGCGACATGATGAATTTTCAGATGGCCGCCGAAATGCTCGATCAAGAAAACGCAGTCGTTATTGTCAATGACGATGTGGCCGTGGAGGATTCCACCTACACGACGGGACGCCGCGGTGTGGCGGGCACACTCATTGTTGAAAAGATTTTGGGCGCCGCTGCTGAGCGCGGTGACAATCTACAGCAACTTAAAATTTTGGGTGATGCAGTAAACAAAGCTACGGCTTCAATGGGGGTTGCATTGACCTCGTGTACCGTGCCGGCTGCTGGCAAGCCTACGTTCCAGATCAGCATGAATGAGATGGAAGTGGGTGTGGGTATTCACGGTGAACCCGGCCGCCGACGTGTTGCTCTGGGCAGCGCCGACAGTATCGCGGAAGAGCTCACTAGCGCGGTGAAAAAAGACCTCGGACTCAAGGCGGATCAGGAAGTTATTTTGTTGGTCAACGGCTTTGGCGGAACACCCATGCTGGAACTTTACTTGATGGTAAATGCGACGCGCAAGGTGCTTGCAAAGTCGGGCGTTACGGTGGCACGATACCTGACAGGTTCTTATGTCACCTCATTAGAAATGGCAGGTTGCTCCATCACCGCAACCGTCGCCAGCCCGGAGTTTCTATCGCTTTGGGATGCCCCGGTGCATACAGCCGCGTTGCGATGGGGCATGTAGCCAAGTCTCACTGTCTATTGCGATTGAGCCCAATCTCACAAGCTTTCCGTCAGCGCCACCATTTTCTGCCGCGCAAAAATAAGGTCTTCCCACGCTTTTAATTTTTCCGGCAAATTGCGCAACAAGTACGCGGGATGGTATGTAGCGACAACCGGAATGCCGCGATATTCCAGCGGCTGCCCGCGAAGGCTCGCCATGCTTGCATCGGATTGCGTCAATCGCGTCACCGCTGTTTTGCCTAGGGCGATAATGAGTTTCGGTTTTATCAAATCAATTTGCCGATCCAGAAACGGCGCGCATGCCGCAGCTTCATCAATGGTCGGCGTGCGATTGCCCGGTGGCCGACATTTCACCACATTCGCGATATACACCTCGCGCCCGCGCACCAGGCCTACCGCCTGCAACATCGCATCCAGCAGCTTACCCGCCTGCCCGACAAACGGCTCACCCTGCTGATCCTCGTCAGCACCCGGCCCTTCACCAACGAATAGCCACGGCGCATCATGCGCACCCACACCCACCACCGCTTGTTTGCGTTGCTTGCAGAGGCCACAGGCGTTGCAGGTGGCAGCCTCGCCGGTAATGCCAGCAAAATCCAGCGCGGCAATTCGGGCTGCGCGTGCTGGATCAATCGGCGTTATGTGTGTTGTTTGCGTTGTTTTTATAAGCTGCGGCGCTGGCTTTTCTATCACGTTGGGTCGTGCCGTTGGCACAGGTGAAGTAGCTTGCTTCATCACGGCGGGTGGCGCATTTTCAATTTGCGTCGAGCGCATTTGCACAGACAAATCTGCGGCGGGCTGCGATTTGCCGCGCATCTCAAAGATGGGCCACAATTCCATTTCGCGCAGATAATCTTCATCAAGTCTCATATTGTTTTCATCACAATTTTTGTGGCGAAATATTCAGCCCCAAAAATAACGCATCTTCGCGGCCCGTCGTGGCGGGATAGTAATTGCGGCGCAAGCCAAGTTGATGGAAACCGAAACGCGCATACAGCCGACGGCCAATTATATTTGAGGGCCTGACTTCGAGGTACAACATTTCGCAGCACATCCGCCTGGCTTCGTTAATCACAAACGTCAAAAATCGCGCGCCGACGCCTTGGTTCTGACAGCCACACGACACCGCAAAATTAAGCAAATGCGCCTCATCGAGCGATACCAGAATAATTGCATAGCCAATCAATTCGTCATCGGCCCAACAGCCCCAGCACTGATAGCCACTCAACAAGGAATCGCGAAAATTACCCGCCGACCACGGGAACACATACACATCTCTTTCGATAAACGCCACAGCAGCAATGTCGTCGTCGCGCATCGCGCGAAACGACAGCGGCGGCAATAAAAAATCAGCCGAGGCATCAACAAAGATGGCGCTCATGCGACCACGATTCCGGATGCATGCACCGCGTCAGGTTTAACGGTGGCGCGATTTTTTTCCGCGACACGTTCGCCAATCGTCTGCGCGACATGATTGCGCAGATAAAGCGGCGCGGCTTCACCTGGGCTGACCATATTGGTTCTGTTATCGTGATACCGCTGCGCAATCACCGCCACGTCGCTTGCGCACGGCTGCGCTGCGTGAACAACAGTTTGCATAACGTTTTTGTATTGCGCTTCCAGGGCTGCATTTAGCGTCGACGAATCAAACGCGCTACCGATGCCCACAAAATTAGCTTCTGAAAGTAATGGCAGCTCGTTCGGTTTTACCAGCATGGGCAAAATCAATTCGCGCCACCCTGATGCTTGCTGTGCCTCGCGTTGAGCATCACGTCGATACGCCGCCAGATAAATTTCATTCATGCGCGCATCAATCGCCACCAGCACATTTGTCGCGTCCGGATGCGCACGCAAAGCCTGCTCCGCCAGCGCCATCTGAGTGGGCACCGGGATTACTTTCTTGCCTGCACCCAACGCCAAACCCTGCGCCAATCCGCACGCAATCCGCACGCCCACAAACGAGCCCGGCCCCTGCCCAAATGCGATCACATCCACGTCCGCAATCGTCATCTTCGCCTCAGCGAACAAATCTGCAATCGCCGTAATCGCGAGTTCAGAATGGCGTTGCCCCGCATTAATCTCGCGCGCAAACAGTCGCTCACCATCCATGATGGCGAGCGACAATCTTTCAGTGGATGTTTCAAGTGCGAATAGGGGCATGATGCAAAATCAAAATACGTCAATGCATATTATAACGTTGCCTCACCGTACATTCAGGGTCAACGCATTGACCGATTGACGTGCTTCATGACAACGCTGGTAGCTGCCAGTCAATCGCCGCCTGCCCGCTCGCCGCCAGAAACGCATTGGTTTTCGAGAAGTGTTTGCAATCAAAAAACCCCCGCCGCGCCGAGAGCGGCGAAGGATGCGGCGCAGTCAGAATAAGGTGCCGTGTCGCATCGATCAGCGGCGCTTTTTGCTGCGCTTGCGCACCCCAAAGCAAAAACGCCTTCGGTGTTTCCAAGCCAGCACCCAGCGCTGCGATGACCGCATCCGTCATTTGTCGCCAGCCAAAATCAGCATGCGCATTGGGTTTACTTTCCTCCACCGTTAGCACGGTGTTGAGCAGCAACACGCCTTGCGCCGCCCACGCGCTCAGATCACCGTGCGTGGCTGGCTTAATGCCGAGATCGTTTTGCATGGTCTTGTAAATATTTTTGAGCGATGCCGGTACTTTCACCCCACGCGGCACCGAAAACGCCAATCCCATCGCGTTGCCCGCTGTGGGGTAAGGATCTTGACCGAGTATCACGGCGCGCACATTGGCTGGTGCAACAAGATTAAACGCCGCAAACCAGTTTTCCCGCGCGGGGAAAACATGTTTGCCCAGCGCAAGCTCGTTTTCTGCAGCAGCAACGGCGTGGTCAAATTGTGTTTTTGCGTTGGCATCAAGAAGCGCCATCCAGTTGGGGGGAAGCATTAGGGTCAAAGCATTAGCAAAGCATTAGGGTCTACAGCAAAGCATTAGGGTCAGGTCTTTCATTATCACATTACCGCTAAGTCGCTTCATACTTCTTCACCAACCTGCTTACCGTCGTGTAATGCACATCAAAATGATCTGCAACCGCCGCCATTGTGTGATGCCCTGACAAATAGGCGAGTGCTACCGCATCATTACGCTCATACGCGTTTGCATAGTCAGCCAGTTCGCGCGCAAGCACCCGGCGTTGCGCTCTTGGAATTTCGAGCACGCTCGGCTTTTTTTCGATTTCGGTCTGCATCTTTTTGATAAACGATACTGAACCGAGATATATCTGCCCGTAAAGACTATTCCAGATACTGTCCAGCCCTTTACCCTCGTGTACAAAGGCAACGTATTTGGCAATTGCGCGTGCGCGCTGGGTTGCGAATTGCGATAACAGAAAATCGGTTTGCAGCCAGTCAGGTTTTGTCACTTGCCCGCAGGTTGCGTGATAGCTGCTCCACTGCCATTGCTCCAGCCGACGCACCCTCTTTGCTCGAAGCGGATTCAGAACAACATAGCGCGCAAGCTCAAGTAAATAGCTATCCTTCTCGACCAGGATCGCTTTGAAACGTCCTTGAAAAACATGGCCCACGCGGCCGTGTTTGCGATTGAATAGCTGCGTATAAACGCCATTTAGTTGGCGCATGCCTTTCGATAGATTGGCATCCGGCGTCTCGATGACCATATGGTAATGGTTC
>JANXWW010000173.1 GCA_025350945.1 Burkholderiales bacterium | reverse complement strand
TTTTTTTTCTTTATCGCCTCTCCACAAACACCGCCGTCGTCCGTGGCGGCACGGTGAATGTGCCTGTGGCACCGCTGTAGCTTGCCGATTTCACCACGGCATCTTTCGAATCTTTCAAAATCGGATGCAGCTTGTATTCTTTGCCCGCGTTACCAGTGAATTCCGGCGGCAAGCCCACACCCCAGTTATTGGTTTGATTGATTTATCGAACTGCCCATTGATGCTGAAGATGGCCGTCGTCAAAATCACAGTGATTCGCAGTGATGAGGCGCGGACGGTGTCGTGCGAATGCGACACGCATCAATATCCGTCGGGTTTTTGTTTTACTTGTGATTCTATAAAAATATTGTAAATGGCGCTTGTTATCAATGCATTTTAATTTCAGGAGTCGCGCCATGTTGCAAGTTTCAAATTGCTCTCGCCCGCCAGCGTATAACCCGTCAGGGCGTGTCACCAATACGTTCATGAGGATGTTGTATTTCTTTTTAACCGTCTTTGCGCTAAGTGTGTTTTCCGCCGCATTCGCGCAGACGACGTATTACGTCGCAGGCAATGGCAACGACAGCGCAGATGGCTCGACAACACGTCCGCTGGCGACAATTCAGCGCGCGCTGGATTTGGCGTTAACGCCGGGCGATACGGTTTTGGTCCGCCAAGGTGAATATTTCGAACGGGGTGTTTCTTTTCGTGCATCCGGCACTGCGGTACAACCCATTACGCTGCGCGGCGAAGTGGTGAATGGCGTACGCCCGACCCTGAACATGGGCTTACGCGTACCCGCGTGGACACCCACGACGGGCAGCATTTATAAAGGGCAGCCTGTTCTTAATGGCCAGAATGATCGCTTGCCCGAACTATTGCGCGGCGAAATGCGCATCATCATCGATGGCCGTCCGCTCGTACAAGTGCGTTCGCCGGACAAGCTGCGCGAGGGCACGTTTGCTTTTGTGCCGCAGATTGATGCGAACAATGCAAAAAATAATACGGGTGATTTTTACGTGTGGTCGTTTGGCGGCGCAAATCCGCAAGCGCAGCGCATTTTAATTAACGCGCCGGTGTATTACTCGTTTTACCCTGTGGTGAGAGTTGATGAAAACATAAATCACGTTGCTATTGAAGGGTTGTCGCTGATCGCGGGGGCCACAGGTGTTTCTGCCAGACGGGCGGACAATGCGCAAGCTGGTTCGGGCCTCACGATGAAAAATATCGAGATCGCCTACAACTGGACATACGCGATTGAGCTCACCAGATTTAACGATGTGGTGCTGGCAGATTCCATTGTGCGCGACAACGCACAGAATAATTGGCATCGGCGTGTGGGCATCAAGCCGTTGTTCGATCCGGAAGGCACGTGGCCACACGCCATTATTGGCGTTAATGCCAGCAACGTAAAAATTCTCGACAGCCAAATTCATGACAATCATGGCGAAGGTGTGGGCCCTTATTTTGGCAGCGGCAATTGGGAAATCCGCCGCAACACGGTTTACGATAATTTCAGCGTCAACATTTATATCGACACCAATTTACGTAATGCGAATACGGTTGTTGATCGTAATTTTGTTTACGTGACAGACAAATATCGCAACATTGCGAAAGCCTATCAGCGCGCTGCTGATGAAGTTGTTTATCCTAATACAGGCCGCAATAATTTCGGCGACGGCATTCGTGTGAGCAGTGAAGTGGCGGCACCGGGTGGCGGTGATCCCGTTGTGGGCGGCATCACCATTACGAATAACGTGGTGCAGGATGCGGGCGGTGGCATCCGGAGTTTTCGTTATGACGGGTTTCCAGCGTATACATTGGTTGATTCGCTGATTGCCAACAACACCTTGGTCGGTACGCGCGCCAATGTGGACAGTGGTTCGGCTGAGCCTGGGTTGTGGGTGCGCGAGGGCAGCAATGTTCGTGTGGCCAATAATATTGTTGTCGAAGCGGCGGTCGATATTGCTAATAGTGTGTTGGCGACCAACAATGTATTTAACCAAAATCAATATTTGAGTAATATTGATCGCGCAAAAAATATTTTGGCAGATCCAAAGTTTGTCAGCCTGCGCGCGAATCCGCCCCGTGCGACATCTTTCCAGTTGCAATCAGATTCGCCGGCAATTGGTCAGGCGCAGTGTAACGATTCACCAGGCGAAGATTTCCTTGGCCGCGCGCGCAAGAACGATGGCAAATGTGATGTCGGCGCATTTGAATTTTCCGCTGCCGAGCAGGTGGGCAGTATCGCCAACGGTGTTTATAAAATCACTGCATCGCATAGCGGCAAAGTGATTGACGTCAGCGGCATTAGTATTAACGACGAAGCGATCATTCATCAATGGTCATACGTGAATGGAAAAAATCAGCAGTGGCGCGCTGAAGCGCAGACCGATGGCACTTATCGCCTGACCGCACAACACAGCGGCAAAGTGCTGGACGCGAAATTCGGCGGCGTGATAGACGGTACGCTTGTGTGGCAATACACATGGAACGGAAGTTGCGCGCAACGATGGAAAATTGAGGATGTAGCCGCATCATCCAACAATGCGAAAATTATTCGTTCAGCATGCAGTGACAAGGTGCTCGATGTGTCGGGTGCCAGCATGAACAATGGTGCGCCGCTACAGCTTTACACATTCGGCGGCGGCGCGAATCAGCTGTTTGTGTTTGATCGGCTGAGTGACTGAAGGTAGAGTTGGTGGGCGATTCCAGCTATTTATGCCTGAAAATGCGCGCCAGTATTAGTGAAAATTTTTTGGCAGGCTGAAAAAAAGCCCGCATTGAGCGGGCTTTTTGATGTTGAGAGTCGAGTCTATCGCCTCTCCACAAACACCGCCGTTGTTCGCGGTGGCACGGTGAAGGTGCCTGTGGCACCGCTGTAGCTGGACGATTTCACCACGGCATCTTTTGAATCTTTCAAAATCGGATGCAGCTTGTATTCTTTATTTGTCAATCCACTCACGTTGAGGGATTGTGCGGTGGTGGTTGCATTAAATAGCACCACGATATTTTTGTATCGACCATCTACATATGGCTGAGCTTCATCTGACAATTGCATCGCGATCAAACCGGGAATCTGATTTACACCCACATTATGAAATTTAAGTTTTGATTTCACCAATGCTGCAGAACTCAAACGGAACAATGCTGAGCTTTTCCTAATCGCGAGTACGTCGCGGAAATATGCATTCGCGGAGGTAATTTCGTTGTAGCCCACTTTCAGCGCAGGGTTTGCGAGTAGTGGCTGCATCACGCTCCAGTTGCCCGCGTTACCGGTAAATTCCGGTGGCAGGCCGACGCCCCAGTTGTTGGTTTGATACGTGAAATCAATTTTGTTAAACCAGTCGCCTGAGTTGTAGCTGTCACGGTCGAGCGATTTGGATCGCAAGATATCATCACCCGCATGGAAGAACGGAATGCCTTGCGACAGCGCAACAATGGCCACGCCTAAATTATTCACACGCACACGATCTGCGAGTGAGGCGGTGGTGGGCACTTTGAATTGATTGTTGTCGAATAGCGTTTGGTTATCGTGCGCCGAAATATAGTTGATCACTTCCTGCGGGTCACTCGTATAACCGGCGGGCTGGCCGTTGTAATCGATTTGCGCACCTGTTTTTGTTGCGCCATCTTTATCGGTGAACACAAAATCTTTTAACGTGCCCGCAAGCCCCAAACGAATCCAGTCACCATAGCGGCGCAACTGATCTTTTTGGCCATCATTCGCAGCACCGGCGGTCGCGTTGTTGTCGTACCAGAGGCCG
>JANXWW010000300.1 GCA_025350945.1 Burkholderiales bacterium | reverse complement strand
TCCAACAACGATGAAGTAAATCGCAAGTGGCGTTAAGACGAATGAGGAAAGCACGGTGGACAACGCGACCAGGCCCACGCCACCGCCACTTTTTTTCAAGTAAAAATTCCATACTGCATGGAGTATGGCGGCGATGAGTACGAGTAATAATGCAGCAATACTCATTTATTACGTTCGTTCACCGCAATGCTGGAACTGAAATGAAAATCATATTTCGCGATTCGAAAGCGAAGTGGCCGCTTCACTAACTTGGCTACAAATCTTTGCTAGGCGGCTTTATAACGCTTTTGTGAAGAGTATCTGTCAGCAAAACTAAAGAAGTTTCAAGATCCAAGCCATAACGCTCTAAGAAGAGAGTTTGTGTGCCGCGAGTCCACGACAATTTTGTATTCTCAAATTTTGCACCCATTTTATTATGAACTGGCAAATTAGTGATTTTGGGCTTGCCGTATTTTGCAGATAGAGCGTCTGCTACGCTCAAGAAATTATTTGTTGATAATGCGACGCTCAATGACTTAACCACACCTTCGCTACCAAAAAAAGACCATGAAATTGGTGTTATGTCAGCAAAAGTTTCTATCGGTATTAAATGCGCTGGCTCAAACATACGGTTTGTGGCTGCACGATATGTACATATTTCATCAGCTTTTGTAGCTCTGAGTATGGCGCACTTTTCTGCAAAACCTGGCACGACCTCCTCAATCTGCTCTATTGTCATACCAGGCATAATGCCTTTGATCTTGAGTTTTTCAGGCTGCGCGGCCATCGTAGCATTACAATAAAATGTCGCAAAGAATACCAATATCATTCCGACCAATATAAACCTTGAATTCAAAAATTGTCCTACGACATTCATAGCCATTCCCCCTCGAACAACACACGCATATTGTCCGGTTGCTACGCAACCCGACATAAAAGAATCATTTCTAAATGCTGCCATAGGAATTGATTTTGCAAGAACAGAAAAACAAAACTAGTATTGACGATATCTTACAAAGATAAATGTTCCAAAACGCCCGCCAATGCTAGACTTTGCTACAACGAATACGCCAATCGCACACCCTGATCAATCGCCCGTTTCGCATCCAATTCGCCCGCTTCAAACGCACCACCAATCAAATGCGTTTTAACGCCAGCGGCGGCTAGCGGCGCGACTAATTCTTGCAGCGGCTCCTGGCCGGTGCAGAGCACAATCGTGTCGCATTCAATTAACATCGGGTTTTCATGTTTTTCGCCGTAGCTGATATGCAGACCTTTGGCATCAATGCCGTCGTAATTCACACCGGCCAGCATCTCGACTTTTTTCTTTTTTAGCGCGGCACGATGAATCCAGCCGGTGGTTTTGCCGAGGCCTTTGCCGGGGGTGCTGGCTTTGCGTTGCAGCAGCGTGACTTGTCGCGCCGGTGGTGCGACTTCTGGCTTCACCAAACCGCCGCGCGAAACCGATGGATCACCCACGCCCCATTCGCGCATCCAAGCGTCTAAGTCCATCGTCGGCGAATGATCTTCGACCAAAAATTCGGAAACGTCGAATCCGATACCGCCTGCGCCCAATACCGCGACACGTTTGCCAACCGGTTTTTTATGCAGCAGCACGTCGATATAGCTCAACACATTCGCGCCATCCTGACCGGGAATTTTTGGGTTGCGCGGTTTGACACCGGCAGCGATCACGACTTCATCAAAATCTTTTAGCTCAGCTACACCCACACGTTTATTCAAATTTAGTCGCACGCCCGTTGCCGCAATGCGCCGAGAAAAATAGCGCAGCGTTTCGTGAAATTCCTCTTTGCCGGGAATCGCTTTTGCCATATTAAATTGCCCGCCGATTTCACTCGCCGAATCGAACAGATCCACCTCATGCCCGCGCGCGGCAAGCTCGGTGGAACACGCGAGCCCGGCCGGACCTGCACCGACCACTGCGATACGTTTTTTATTTTGTGTTTTCGTGAACACCAATTCCGTTTCATGACACGCACGCGGATTAACCAAACACGACGCAAGTTTTTGCTGGAACACATGATCGAGACACGCTTGATTGCAGCCGATGCACGTATTGATATCGAGCGCACGATTTTGTGCGGCCTTGTTGACGAATTCTGGATCGGCCAACAATGGTCGCGCCATTGACACCATATCCGCACTTCCGCCTGCGATAATTTCTTCACCGACCTCAGGCGTATTGATGCGGTTGGTGGTGATGAGCGGGATCGCAACTTCACCTTTTAATTTTTTCGT
>JANXWW010000031.1 GCA_025350945.1 Burkholderiales bacterium | reverse complement strand
GCGTAAGGCGCGCAGCGGATATTGCGGCCACCTGCGGCGGCAATCATGTAATGAAACGCGGGGATGTTTTTACCCAAGCAGGCGAGCGTAGTGGCGAATGTGGAATGCGTGTGCACGATGGCATCAACATCTGAGCGCGAGCGATAAATATCGGCGTGAAATCGCCATTCGGACGAGGGCAATGTGTCGCCTGCGAAACGGCCATCTAATTCAGTTTCAACAATTTGTTCTGGCTTGGTTTCGTCGTAGGCAATGCCGGTCGGTGTGATCAAAAATCCGTTTTCAGCACGCGCACTGACGTTGCCTGATTTGCCTTGATTGATGCCTAGTACATTCATTTTTTGCGCAGTGCTGATTATTTTGCGGCGCAGCTCAAGATGCGGCGTGTGATTGATATTGAGGAATGTCATGGCTGAAATTAATTCTTGTGAAAAAGTGCAGCGAGCCCGTCGGGTGCGGCAATCCCCGCCTCGGTGATGATGCCTGTCACCAGGCGCGCGGGCGTGATATCGAACCCCGGATTGGCAACCGCACTCGCATCATCGAGCAGACGAAAATCGCGTGTGAGTCCTTCGGATGATTGTCCGCGCAGCATGCGGATTTCGTCCGCGCTGCGTTCCTCAATATCGATTTCTTTCATCGCATCGTGAAGCTGCCAGTCAATGGTGGAGGAGGGCACCGCCGCATAAAACGGAATGCCGTTATCACGCGCGGCGAGCGCTTTAAGATAAGTGCCGATTTTGTTCGCCACGTCACCTGTTCGCGACACGCGATCTGCACCGACGATCACGATATCGACATCGCCTTGCTGCATAAAATAGCCGCCCGCATTATCAACAATATAGGTGTGCGGCACGCCGTGCTCGCGCAGTTCCCATGCGGTCAGCAATCCCTGATTGCGGGGCCGGGTTTCTTCCACCCACACATGCACGTCCATGCCCGCATCATGAGCGGCATAGATCGGTGCCAATGCGGTACCCCAATCCACCGCCGCCAGCCAGCCTGCGTTGCAGTGCGTGAGAATATTTATTTTGCGGTGATGTTGCTGATGCAAGTCTTCAATTAATTTCAGTCCGTTACGACCAATCGCTTCATTCGTCGCCACATCCTCAGCCGCAATTGCGTTCGCCCATGCCCATGCTGCATCCGCGCGATCCGGCTCTGGCAGGCGCGTGATAAGCCGCGCCATGCGATCCAGCGCCCATGCCAGATTGACCGCAGTCGGGCGCGTCGTGCGCAACGCGGCGCAGGTTTCTTGCAAATTGCCGTCGGTGGAATCAAGCTGCATCGCCATCGCCACGCCATATGCGGCGGTCACGCCAATCAGCGGCGCGCCACGCACGCGCATGGCGCGAATCGCCTCACCTACCTGGGCTGCGCTGGTGAGTTCCAACTCGCCGAGCGCGAATGGCAATAAGGTTTGGTCGATGATGGTCACCGTACGGCGGCCTTCATTGGCCCAAATGCTGGTGCGGGATCGTCCTTTAATTTTCATGTTTGCCTTGCTTGAATAAAACCGTTAATCAAGTAAAAGTTTACTGGATTCATTGCCTCATTAGCGCGCCAAATTTGGTTGTCAGCGCTGCAATGCGATATAATTTTAATTTCCTGCTTGGGGTTAAAGTCATGACCAAGTACATCTTTGTCACTGGTGGCGTTGTTTCTTCTCTTGGTAAGGGAATCGCTGCCGCGTCTCTTGCCGCTATTCTCGAATCCCGTGGCATCAAAGTCTCGATGGTAAAACTGGACCCGTACATCAACGTGGACCCGGGAACTATGTCGCCTTTCCAGCATGGCGAAGTTTTTGTCACCGAAGACGGCGCTGAAACCGATCTCGATCTTGGTCATTACGAGCGCTTCGTCTCGATGAAGATGAAGAAAGCGAATAATTTTACGACCGGCCAAATTTATGAGCGCGTGATTAATAAAGAGCGTCGCGGCGATTATCTGGGCGGCACCGTGCAGGTGATCCCGCACATTACTGATGAGATCAAAGGCTCGATCCACGCGGCTACAGTCGGCGCTGAAGTCGGCATTATCGAAATCGGCGGCACCGTGGGCGATATTGAATCGCTGCCTTTTTTAGAGGCGATTCGTCAAATCGGTGTGGAGCTGGGCCGCGAAAATACTTGCTATATTCATTTAACGCTGGTGCCGTATCTGGCTTCGGCGGGCGAGATCAAAACCAAGCCCACACAACACAGCGTAAAAGAATTGCGCGAAATCGGCATTCAACCGGATGTGGTGATGTGTCGATCAGACCGCACGCTGCCCGAAGATGATCGCCGCAAAATTGCGCTCTTTACCAATGTGCAAGTGGGTGCCGTTATCTCGTGCTACGACACGACCTCAATTTACAAAATCCCCAGCATGCTGCACAAGCAAGGCCTGGATGAAATCGCCTGTCGCAAATTAAATTTGACCCCGCGCCCGGCGGATTTAACGATGTGGGACAACATCGTGAACGCGTTGGAAAATCCGGATCACGTGATTGATCTGGCGATGGTCGGCAAATATGTTGATCTCGCGGATTCCTACAAATCATTGTCAGAAGCCTTAATCCACGCGGGTATTCACACGCTCACCAAAGTCCGCATTCATTATCTGGATTCGGAAGTGTTGGAATCCGCCGGTGAAGCGGGTGTGGCCAAAGCGCTGTCGCACATGGATGCGATTCTGGTTCCCGGTGGCTTTGGCAAACGTGGCACCGAAGGCAAAATCGCGGCGGTAAAATTCGCGCGCGAAAATAAAATTCCGTATCTGGGTATTTGTTTGGGCATGCAGATTGCGACCATTGAATTTGCGCGTAATGTGGTGGGGTTGGCGGGTGCGAATTCCACCGAGTTTGACCCTGAAACCCAGCATCCGGTGATTGCGCTGATTACCGAATGGAAAAACAGCGACGGTCAAGTTGAGAAGCGTGATGCGTCGTCGAATCTTGGCGGTACCATGCGTCTCGGCGCGCAGCCGTGCACGGTGAAGGTCGGCACGCTTGCGCATCGCATTTACCAGAGCGAACACGTGAGCGAGCGCCATCGGCACCGGTATGAAGTGAACAATCATTACGTGTCGCGCCTGGAAGCCAAGGGTCTGGTGATTTCGGCACGCACCGATTCAGAATTTTTAACCGAAATGGTTGAGCTTGATCCAGCGAAACACGCGCATCCGTGGTTCTACGGCTGCCAATTTCACCCCGAATTTACCTCGACACCGCGGGTGGGACATCCGCTGTTTATTTCGTTTGTGAAGGCCGGATTGGAGCAGCACAAGCGTGTGCATGGTGAGGCGGGTTTGCGGGTGGTGGCGGGTAGTGCCGTGAATAAGGCAATTGCATAGCGGTAGGTCAGGTTGTCGAAGACTATCTGACGCGGTGGTGAAACAAACGAAAACGTCACGTAGCTTCGCAACGTGACCTACTTGTAGTTTGATGTAATTTTATAAACCATGAAAACCAGTTTTTACGTCGTTTTTTTCCACCGACAGGTGCAAATTAATACGGCAAAAAGTAGGTTTTCACTTTTTGACGAATGAACTATGACTGCAATTGTCGATATTATCGCCCGCGAAATTTTGGACTCGCGCGGCAATCCCACAGTCGAAGCTGACGTATTGCTGGAGTCTGGTGTGATCGGTCGTGCCGCCGTGCCATCGGGTGCGTCCACTGGCTCGCGTGAAGCCATTGAGTTGCGTGATGGTGATAAAACGCGCTATCTCGGCAAAGGCGTGCTGAAAGCGGTTGAGCACATCAACACTGAAATTTGCGAAGCAATCATTGGCCTCGATGCCTCCGAGCAAGCATTCATTGATCGCACCATGATTGAGCTGGATGGCACCGAGACCAAAGCACGCCTG
>JANXWW010000292.1 GCA_025350945.1 Burkholderiales bacterium | reverse complement strand
CTTTGGCGGAGGAGGCGGGATTCGAACCCGCGGTAGGCTATTAACCTACGTACGCTTTCCAGGCGTATGACTTAAACCGCTCATCCACCCCTCCGAAAAATGACTTTATACGCATAAAACTTTTTGCAATACACAACCAGTGATGATAGCTGACTGGCACAATTAACGCAAACAACAGCCTCTTCCAATGACACATGAACCAGGAAGAGGCGCGTGATTCCAACGAGAAATGAGTTTAAGCGGTTAGCGGACTGTCATCCTCATTCCATTTCCATTCATTAATGCAATAATATTAGCCTGTTTCACACTTTATAAAGGTGTCGAATGAGCAGGCCGGTGCTGGGGATGGACGTGTTGGAGTTGGCGCGCGAGATGACCCGGTACGCCAAGACGGTTGATGAGCTCAGGCAGGCGCAAGCAGTCGTCTTGCCGCTGGCTTTCGGCCTGAGCGTCAAAGAGACCGCCGAGGCGATTGGGCAATCGGTGGGATGGACAAGCCAACTGCGCAATCGCTTTTTGGCTGCCGAGACGGTCGGCGACGGGCAACGTGAGCGTCCTGGCGGGCGACGGCACGAGAATCTCACGGCGGCTCGCGAGCGGGAGATTCTAGAGCCGTTTCTCGAACGCGCCCGCCGGGGGGATAACAAAAAAGCGCCTTTCGGCGCTTTTTATTTTTTGGCGGAGTGGACGGGACTCGAACCCGCGACCCCCGGCGTGACAGGCCGGTATTCTAACCAACTGAACTACCACTCCAATGAACAGGAATGCTACCTGCACATCATATTCAACTTGCTACAAACTAGAAAAAACTACTGGTGGGTGCTGAGGGGCTCGAACCCCCGACATTCGCCTTGTAAGGGCGACGCTCTACCAGCTGAGCTAAGCACCCAAAGTCTATTAGTTTAATGCATCTTTCAACGCTTTACCAGCACGAAATTTCGGGACTTTCGCTGCTTTGATCTTGATTGCAGCTCCCGTGCGAGGGTTGCGACCTGCGCGTGCAACTCGTTTGCCGACATAAAACGTACCAAAACCAACCAGGGTGACCATAGTTCCCTTCTTGAGGGAGATACGCACCGCTGAAATCATTCCTTCAAGTGCGCGGCCCGCTGCTGCTTTTGAAATATCCGCTTGCTTGGCCATTGAATCAATTAAATCAGTTTTGTTCATGTAATACCCCTTTCAGTCATTTTTTGGAATCTCCCTTTGGCGGGAGGTAGTTTGCATCTCAAAAAAGCAAAATTGTCTGCGCTGCCATGAGCTTTGTAAAAATATACTACGGGCTCATAAGAAGGAGCCGTTTGCTTTCAATCAAAAAGAATGCCGCTAAACAGCGGTAAGGCCTGTTTATTAAACATAAAAAATATTAAATTTTTAAGCGTATTGCGTCATAAAGAGATGCTAAAACTAATTAACTTTTAATATTTTATAGCAATTCGGCGTAGAGCATGTCAATGAGATTTAAAGCGGCCAAATGCCTTTTTGGCCTAGTGCTTGGTTACCAGAGGCGGAGCATCCTTGGTCGGTGCTGCCGCCACTGCGGGAACATCCACATTTTCGACCAACGGAACAGGCTTACGCTCAAGAGCGGTCTCTAGAACTTTATCAATCCATCGCACCGGAATAATGTTTAAGTCCTTGGTAATCTCAACAGGAATTTCAGCCAAATCTTTTTTATTTTCTTCCGGAATCAACACGGTCTTAATGCCACCACGCGCAGCAGCAAGAAGTTTTTCCTTCAAGCCACCGATAGGTAAAACCTCACCACGCAACGTAATTTCTCCAGTCATCGCTACATCGCAACGAACTGGAATTCCGGACAACACAGACACCAACGCCGTCGTTATCGCCACGCCTGCGCTCGGTCCGTCCTTCGGCGTTGCGCCTTCTGGCAGGTGAATATGCAGATCATTTTTTTCGTAAAAATCTTCGGCAATGCCCAGCATTTTTGCGCGTGAGCGCACTACCGAAATTGCAGCCTTAATTGACTCCTGCATGACTTCACCAAGTTTGCCTGTGGTATCAACTTTGCCTTTGCCCGGCAAACGCGCCGCCTCCACCGTGAGCAATTCTCCACCCACTTCAGTCCACGCCAGGCCCGTAACTTGGCCGATCTGATTCGACTTCTCGGCGATACCATAACTAAATCGACGCACACCCAAATATTTATCCAGTGTTTTCGCGGTAACTTGTACCTTGCCGGTTTTTTTCTTGGCAGCCTCTCCGGATAATTGCGCCTTCACCACCTTACGACAAATTTTTGCGATCTCGCGATCCATGCCGCGCACACCCGCTTCGCGTGTGTAGTAACGCGTGATGTCGCGCAATGCGGCGTCGGCGATATGCAACTCTTCATCCTTCACACCGTTGGCCTTCATTTGCTTCGGCAGCAAATACTGGCGCGAGATATGAACTTTTTCATCTTCGGTATAACCCGCAAGACGAATTACTTCCATGCGATCCAGCAATGCAGGCGGGATATTGAACGAGTTCGATGTCGCGACAAACATCACGTCGGACAAATCAAAATCTACTTCAACGTAGTGATCCTGAAATGTGTGATTCTGTTCTGGATCGAGTACTTCAAGCAATGCGCTGGCCGGATCTCCGCGGAAATCCATGCCCATTTTGTCTACTTCATCCAATAAAAAAAGCGGGTTACGCACGCCCACTTTGGACATGTTTTGTAAAATCTTGCCCGGCATCGAACCAATATAAGTACGACGATGACCACGAATCTCGGCCTCATCGCGCACGCCGCCGAGTGACATGCGAATGAATTTACGATTGGTTGCCTTGGCGATGGATTGACCGAGGGATGTCTTGCCCACACCCGGTGGGCCAACCAAACACAAAATTGGTGCTTTAAGTTTGTCTACGCGGCTTTGCACAGCCAGATATTCAACGATCCGCTCTTTGACCTTCTCGAGGCCGTAATGATCAGCATTGAGCACTTTTTCAGCGTTCGGCAGATCGGCGCTGACCTTGGTTTTTTTCTTCCACGGCAATCCAACAACTGTATCAATATAGTTGCGAACGACTGTCGCCTCAGCCGACATCGGTGACATCAGTTTTAGTTTTTTCAATTCAGCTTCAGCTTTAGCGCGCGCTTCTTTCGGCATGTGCGCAGCTTTTATTTTCTTTTCGAGCTCGTCAATGTCCGCGCCATCCTCGGTCTCACCGAGCTCTTTTTGAATCGCTTTGACTTGCTCGTTCAAGTAATACTCGCGCTGCGATTTTTCCATTTGACGCTTGACACGACCACGGATGCGCTTCTCGACCTGCAAAATATCAATCTCTGTTTCGAGCAAGCCTAACAATTGCTCAAGACGCGACGGCACATCAAAATTCTCAAGAATCTGCTGCTTCTGCTCAAGCTTCAATGGTAAGTGCGCCGCGATGGTATCGGACAAACGGCTGGCGTTATCGATACCCGACAGCGAAGTCAGCACCTCTGGGGGAATTTTTTTATTAAGTTTGACGTACTGATCAAATTGCCCAAACAAGCTGCGGCGCATCGCCTCAACTTCATTGTTGTCCGTTTCTTCCTGCGGAATCGGCGTGATTTCGGCTTCGTAATTTTCTTTCACGTTCAACACGTGATTAATGCGAGCGCGATGGATGCCCTCAACCAAAACTTTCACGGTGCCGTCGGGCAATTTAAGCATTTGCAAAATACTCGCGACCGAACCTACATCGTACAAATCTTCAGGATTGGGCTCGTCATTACCGGCTGATTTTTGCGCGACCAGCACCACATTTTTCCCCTCCTCCATCGCCGCCTCAAGCGCCTTGATGGATTTGGGGCGGCCCACAAATAGCGGGATCACCATATGCGGAAATACCACCACATCGCGCAGCGGTAATAGCGGCAGGATCGAATTGGATGAGTCTTTATCTTGATTAGCGAACGTCATGGTCTCGTCCTTATCCTTAGGCTTGCACTGATAAATTAATTGGTGAACGCAGTTTCATAAACGCGTTGTTAGTGGGCAAGCGGGTAATGCAATGAATAAATTGCTTGAAGTTGAGGATATGGGGATTCGCCTGTCAAACTCAAGTAATCTGCTGACAAATCGGGGCGCGGAATTGTGCACAGGATTGCGCGCAATCTCAGCTTTGCGCGCCAGCCACTTTCGGATGATCGGAGTACATCAACAATGGTTTTTGCGAACCATTGATGGTGCCTTCATCCACAACAGCTTTTTCGACATTGCTCAATGATGGCAATTCGAACATCACGTCAAGCAACGCGTGCTCAATAATCGAACGAAGGCCGCGCGCACCGGTTTTACGCTCCAAAGCACGCTTGGCAATGGCACCAAGCGCCGCATCGCGGAATTCCAGCTCCACGCCTTCCATCGCAAACAACTTTTGATATTGTTTGGTCAGCGCATTTTTAGGCTCAGTCAGAATTCTGATGAGCGCCTTTACGTCTAACTCTTCCAATGTCGCAACCACCGGCAGACGACCAACAAACTCCGGAATCAGACCGTATTTAATCAAATCCTCTGGCTCAACATCGCGCAACAATGCGTTGTTTGCTTCACGGTCTGCACCACTCTTCACATCGGCTCCGAAGCCAATACCAGTCTTGGCTGTGCGCATCTGAATAACCTTTTCCAGACCATTAAACGCGCCACCGCAGATAAACAAAATATTGCTGGTGTCGATCTGTACAAACTCTTGATTGGGATGCTTGCGGCCACCTTGTGGCGGCACGGATGCCACCGTACCTTCGATGAGCTTTAAGAGCGCCTGCTGTACGCCCTCGCCGCTCACATCGCGCGTGATTGAAGGGTTATCCGATTTGCGCGAAATCTTGTCGATCTCATCAATATATACAATGCCGCGCTGCGCTTTTTCAACATCGTAGTCGCACTTTTGCAGCAGCTTCTGGATGATGTTTTCGACATCCTCACCGACATAACCCGCTTCGGTCAGCGTGGTCGCATCCGCAATCACAAACGGAACGTTGAGCAGTCGCGCAAGCGTTTGGGCAAGCAAGGTTTTGCCTGAGCCCGTGGGCCCAATCAATAAAATATTGGATTTAGCAAGCTCGACTTCACCATCCTTCGTGCCATTTTTCAGGCGCTTGTAGTGGTTGTACACCGCCACTGCGAGAATCTTTTTGGCTTTGACCTGATCGATAACGTACTCGTCCAGAATGTCGCAAATTTCTTGCGGTGTCGGCAGATCACTTTTGGCCGCTTTACCAGCAGGATCGGCCTGCGCTTCTTCGCGAATAATGTCATTGCACAGGTCGATACATTCATCACAAATGAACACCGACGGACCGGCGATCAGCTTCCGCACCTCGTGCTGACTTTTGCCGCAAAAGGAACAGTAAAGTAGTTTTTCACCAACTTTTTCACTCATCACCAGCCCAACCCCATCTTGTTGTCCAAGCGCGAATGACAAAAATATTCGCGCAGAACTTGTTCCCCAACGCGCAAGATAGCGCCAATTTTATTAACCAAATATGCTGTAATTATTTTGCCTAGCAATTCGATCATTTACTATTACTTTTTTCACACTTATTTAGCACTCATTTACCAATGTCGCGGCGACTCTCAAGCACTTTGTCGATGATACCGTATTTCAAAGCCTGATCCGCCGACAAGAAATTATCGCGATCCGTATCTTTTTCGATCTCTTCAACCGTCTTGCCCGTATGCTTCGCCATGATCTCGTTTAAACGCTGTTTCAGGAACAACGCTTCCTTGGCATGGATTTCTATATCGGACGCTTGGCCGCGATAGCCGCCCGACAATTGATGAATCATGATGCGCGCATTCGGTAGCGAAAGCCGCTTGTCTTTGGTACCTGCACCGAGCAAAAATGCGCCCATGCTGGCGGCAAAGCCCGTGCACAGCGTCGATATATCAGGCTTGATAAACTGCATCGTGTCATAAATCGCCAAGCCTGCCGTGACCGAGCCACCGGGCGAATTGATATACAACGAAATATCCTTATCCGGATTTTCACTTTCGAGAAACAACATTTGGGCCACGATGACATTTGCCGTCATATCGTTGACTTCACCGACCAAAAATATCACGCGCTCTTTTAGTAAACGCGAGTAAATATCAAACGCGCGCTCGCCGCGTCCCGATTGCTCGATCACCATCGGCACGTAACCTAAACCGGTGGCCGGTTGATATCCTGAAGCAGCGTATTGATCGCGATGCCCCGGTGCCATGCCTGTTATATCGTAGGCTTGCGATTGAAAGTCGTAGAACGTTTTCATCTCTTGATCTCCATGATTTCGTCGAATTCCTTGGTCACGGTTGTGACTGCCATGGATGTCGCCGCCCATTCCACCACGTTATCTTCCAGAACCATACCTTCAACTTCCTGTAAACGCGATGTATCACTGTAATACCAGCGAACCATTTGCGCCGGATCTTCAAAACTTTCGGCATGTTCTTCAACAACCGCACGAATCTGTTCAGGACGCGCTCGCAAATTATTTTGTTTCACAACTTCGCCCAGAATCAAACCCAGCTTGACACGCTTTTCGGCGCGCTCAACAAATAACTCCGGTGGTAATTGTAAATCCTTGGTGGTCATGCCGCGCGATTGCAGGTCTTGTACCGCTTGTTCCTGCAAACGCCCAACTTCCGACTCCACCAACGAACGCGGCAAATCCAATTGGGCAACAGACAATAATGCATCCATTACCTGATCTTTAGTTTTGGACTGCACGCGTTTTTTCAACTCACGTTCGAGATTTGTTTTGATTTCGCCGCGCATTTTGGCGATATCACCATCAACCACACCAAGCGCGTTCGCAAACGCCGCATCCACCGGCGGATAAATCGGCGCATTCACCACTTTTACGGTTGCCGTGAACTGAACTGTTTTGCTTGCAAGCTCTGGCTGATAGTCTGCTGGAAAGGTTAGATCAAACGTTTTTTCTTCGCCGCCTGACATGCCCATCAACGCCGCTTCAAAATCAGGCAACATCTTCCCCTCACCCAGCACCACGCCAAAGTTTTCCGCTTGTCCGCCCTTGAATGGCTCGCCGTTTAATTTGCCAATAAAATCAACGACCAGAAAATCGCCTTTTTGCGCCGTGCGATCAGCCTTATCATAGGTCGCGCGTTGTTTTTGCAGCGTGACGATGGTGTTATCAACATCCTTGTCATTCACATTCGCGGTCAAGCGTTCAAGCGGCTTACCGGTGAGCGCGCCCATCGTCACTTCAGGGTAAATTTCAAACGTTGCCGTGAATTCAAATTTGTCCGCCGCCTGCCCCGTGTTGGCGGGTGCGAAGCTAGGATAGCCTGCCACGCGCAACTGCTGCTTTTCCACTTCATCGGCAAAAATCTTTTGCACCGAATCCGACATCACTTCCTGCCGCACCTGATAGCCGTATTGATTGGCGATCATATTGAACGGCACTTTGCCTGGACGAAAGCCCGGCATTTTGGCTGTGCGGGCAATGTGTTTTAAGCGTTTCGAGATTTCAGATTCAATCTCGACCGCAGGAAGTGACAACGCAATATTGCGCAGAAGATTATTCGATGCATTGCTGATGGAGGCTTGTGCTTGCATAACAGTTCCTTAAAATGTTGCCCGTGCTGTGCTGGAAAAATAAAGTCGCCGTCAAACTAAATAAAAACGGCACCTGTTGCCGCTTATTGATTTTTGGCAAAAGATGCCGCCATTTAAGTTAGGTGGCGCGAAAAATAAAAAACAAATTTATTAGCTATCCATCAAAAGCGATGGTGCGAGAGAAGGGACTCGAACCCCCACGCCTTACGGCGCTGGAACCTAAATCCAGTGCGTCTACCAATTCCGCCACTCTCGCTAAGGTGTCGCATGATTTTAACCGAAACCACGTGTCAGCGCTTGCGCTGAACACAGTTTTTATTCGTCAATAGCGTGATCGAAAATCCGAAAGTCATTACTTTCGCAAATATAATCGCCTCTTCACAACAAAAGCCAGAACTTGAGCCCATCCGCTGTGCCCGTTGAACATTACGAAAATTTTCCTGTTGCGTCATTCCTGTTGCCGAAGCATCTTCGCCACCCGATTGAAGTTATATACGCATTCGCGCGCTCTGCGGATGATTTTGCCGACGAAGGTGATTTGCCGGTCGCCGAGCGAATTCGGCTGTTGGCAAATTACGATGCCGAGCTGGAAAAAATCAGTCAAAGTCAATCATCGGACAACGCGCTTTTTCGCGATCTCGCCGCCGTGATTCAAGCGCATAAACTGCCGATCCAGCTGTTCCACGATCTGCTCGATGCATTCAAACAGGATGTCACCAAAACCCGTTATGCCACTTTTCAGGAGCTGCTTGATTATTGCCGCCGCTCGGCTGATCCAATTGGTCAAATTTTGCTGCATCTGAATCGCGCGGCAACCCCGCAACACATCGCATGGAGCAATTCAATTTGCTCCGCCTTGCAGCTCATCAATCATTGGCAGGATGTCGCGATAGACTGGCAGAAAAACGATGGCGGGCGCGTATATTTGCCGCTGGACGAGATGCGCGAATATGGCGTGAGCGATAATGATATTGCGGCTGGAAATAGTAACGCCGCGTGGCAAAAATTAATGCGATTTCAATGCCAGCGTGCGCGCGATATGCTGATGTTCGGCAAGCCGCTCACCCACGCACTGCCCGGCCGATTCGGCGCAGAATTAAGAATGATTGTCGCGGGCGGCGCGCGCGTGCTCGATAAAATTGACGCGGTGGATGGCGATGTATTTCGGTATCGCCCCAAACTAAATAAATGGGATTGGCTGATGCTGGCACCTTCTCTTGTTCGATAGCATTTACGACAAAAACAACCATGACACCCGACGAATACTGCCAGGAAAAAGCCGCGAAAAGTGGCTCAAGTTTTTACTACAGCTTTCGCTTTTTGCCGCCTGATCGCCGTCGCGCGATTACGGCACTTTACGCGTTTTGTCGCGAAGTTGACGATATCGCGGATGGAGTCGCCGACGTAAATATCGCGCGCTCAAAACTCGGCTGGTGGCGTGCCGAATTGGCCAACCTATTTTCAGGTCATCCGACGCATCCCGTCTCAAAAGCGTTGCAGCCCGCCACTAAAACATTCGGCATTGACCAATCGCGGCTAAATGAAATCATCGACGGCATGGAAATGGATTTATCGCGTCGCCGCTATCAGGATTTTCAATCGCTCACACTGTATTGCCATCGCGTCGCTGGCGTGGTGGGCCAATTATCGGCCAGCATTTTTGGTTTCAGCAATCCGAAAACCATGATTTACGCCGAGAATCTGGGCTTGGCTTTTCAGATGACCAATATCATTCGCGACGTTGGTGAAGACGCGCGCCGTGATCGCATTTACTTACCGCAGGAAGATATGCAAAAATTTGGCGTGACCAATGCCGACATTCTGGATTGTAGGCAAACGCCCGCGTTTGAAAACCTGATGGCGTTCGAAACACAAAGAGCGAAGTCCTTGTACAGCGCGGCGTTTGAAGCACTTTCGCCTGAAGATCGACGCCCACAGAGGCCCGGACTTATTATGTCTGCGATATATCGCACCTTGCTCGACGAGCTGGAACGCGATGGATTCAAGGTGCTGAATCAGCGCACATCGCTCACGCCGCTGCGCAAATTATGGATCGCGTGGAAGACGTGGGTGTCATCGTGAGCGAAGCCGCAGTCGCCGTGATTGGCGGCGGTTATGCAGGCATGGCAGCGGCGGTAAAACTCACCGAGCTTGGCATCACTTGCGTTGTTTTTGAATCCGCAAAAGTACTCGGCGGTCGCGCGCGCAAGGTGGAATATCGCGACACCACGCTCGACAACGGCCAGCATATTCTGTCGGGCGCTTATACCGAATTATTGCGCATGATGGCCTTGGTCGGTGTGCCCGATTCCGCATTCCGACGCGTGCCACTGCGGCTTGATATCAACGAAAATTTTTCGCTGCGAGCACCCAATTTACCCGCGCCGCTTCACCTTGCCTGGGCCTTGCTCGCGGCGAAGGGGCTTAATTGGCGTGAACGATTTTTAGCGATCCGTTTAATTCAATCGCTTAAAAAATCGCGTTTCAAAGTTGATGCCAACCAAACTGTCGCCGCACTGTTGACCGAACATCAGCAGCCCCAAAATCTCATCGATTTTTTATGGCAGCCGCTCACCGTTTCCGCGCTCAATACGCCGATTGAAACGGCCAGCGCGCAGGTGCTGGCGAACGTGTTGCGCGATACGTTGGCTGCGCACCGCGCAGCGAGCGATTTGATTTTGCCGCAAACGGATTTGTCCGCACTTTTCCCCGATCCCGTCGCGCGCTGGCTGACCAAACATGGCTCCAGTGTTCGCTTCGCAAGCAAAATAGGCTCAATCGCCGCATCCGGCAAAGGGTTTGATGTTGTCTGTGGTGCCGAATCGATAGCATTTCAAAGTGTGATTTTAGCCGTCGGCCCGCACCAATTGAGCACGATAGCGCTGCCGATTTCTACACCGCTACCCATGCAATACGAGCCCATTTACACGGTGTATTTGCAGTATCCGCCACACGTCAAATTGCGTGTGCCCATGATCGGCTGCACGCATAAATTAACGCAATGGTTTTTTGATCGCGGACAGTTATCGCAAATTCACGGATTGCATTACGGGCTGATAGCCGCCGTGATTTCCGCCTCTGGCGCGCATGAGACGCTCGACCATGCCGCACTGGCGATGCGCGTTCACGAGGAGCTTACAGAAATCACCGGCACATTGCCCCCATTTATTTGGCACAAAGTTGTTGCCGAAAAATTCGCCACCTTTGCCTGCACGCCGACCGCGCAAAATACGCTTCGTCCGTCGACAATCACTGACATCGAAGGACTGTATCTCGCCGGTGATTACGTGGCCTGCGACTATCCCGGCACGCTGGAAGCCGCAGTACGAAACGGCGTCGCTGCGGCTGAGCTTTCCGCAAAATTTATTTCCCAATCTCGTCATGAATAATCCTGAAATTATTTACCGCACGTTGCCGACGAATTACGCGGCACCCATTGACGTTCTGAAAGATCGCGTCATTCTCACCACCGGTGCCGGCCAGGGACTCGGACGTGCCGCAGCACTCGCATTTGCGAAACACGGTGCCACCGTGATCCTGCATGGCCGCACGCTCAGTAAACTCGAAGCGGTATACGACGAAATCGAGGCCGCAGGCGGCGCACAACCGGCGATGATGCCGCTTGATTTTCTGACGGCTACGCAAGCCGATCTCGATGGTTTTGCCCAATCTATCAATCAGAACCTGGGTCATCTCGACGGCATTTTTCATGGCGTAAGCCATTTCGCGCCGCTGATGCCGCTGTCCTCCATTGATCTCGATTCCTGGCGCGCGCACGCGATGGTGAATCTCGCCGTACCCGCCGCGCTGACCAAGGCCTGCATGATGCTGTTGAAACGCGCAACCAGTCCATCGGTCGTTTGGCTATCCGAAACCCACGCCGTAAAGCCAACGCCGTACTGGGGTGTATTTGGCAGCGTGAAATCAGCGCTGGGCCCGCTGGCAATGATGTGGCAGGGCGAAATGACCGATGCCGACGACATACGTTTCCACGTGTGCGTGCCCGGCCCCGTTGCCAGCCCCATGCGCGTGAAAAGTCATCCGGGTGAATTAGCGTCATGCTTGCCCTCGCCGGAAAGCCTTGCGCCGCACTTTGTCTACCTCATGTCGCCCGCGAGCAACATTGTAAAACACGATAGCGTGTTTTATATGTGCTCCCATACCAGCTAGCCGCAAGCAACATCTCGATTGCAATCGCCATGTTGCAATTGTTGGCATACAAGATGCTCAAAATGCCGAGTTTTCGGTACACTATAAAAAACGAGCAAATGATTGCAAATGATTATTTGCCCACAATCAGGTTACTTTGACCAACCGCACCGCGAGAACATCTTCTCCCCAACAATATGCTCTTCAATTTGTTCATGTGTTTGCAGGCACCACTGCCGCTCGCAAGAGTCGCATGAGCGCCATGCTTGATCCACAAAATTCGTCGCAAAAACCAGCGGAAGAGCGCACTTTTGTTGGCAGCATTGTATTTATCGACATTGTTGATTATTCGAAAAAAACAGTCAGCGAACAGATTTTGATCCGTGAGCGTTTTAAAGGGCTCATGTCAGCCTCACTTGAAGGTATTGATCCTGAATCGCGTTTGGTTCTTGATACCGGTGATGGCGCAGCGATAAGCTTTTTGGGCGACTTGAAAGATGCCCTGACGGTAAGTGTTCGAATTCGTGATTATTTGCGTCTGGCAAACGGTGCATCTCTGGCCGAAGCCAAGTCTGCCAACCTTAATCGCACCATCCCGATTTTTAATTACGCATTGCGCATCGGCATCAACCTTGGCCCAGTCAAACTGCAACAGGATAGTCACGGTCATCCGCAGATTGTGGGCGATGGTATCAACGTCGCCCAGCGCATAACGGGCTTCGCGAAAGCGGATCAAATCGTTGTTTCCCAGTCTTACTTTGATGCAGTTTCCGTGATCTCGGCGCAATACGCCAAACTGATTTCGTACGAGGGAGCGCGCACAGACAAAAACGTTCGGGCACATGAAATTTATGTAGTAAGCGATTCAACTGAAATGGCGGGCTTAACCGAAATTGCGCGAGTAAGCAAGACTGCCGACACTAGCGAAAAAGCGAGCAATACAAAGTCCATTTCAAGCAACGAAAAATCCGACAGCGACGAAAAGCGCGAACGAAAACCAACAACCAGTAACAGCAAGAGTGACAAACGCGCAAGCTCGGTCGCCGCGCCAACGGCGTTTATGCAGGATCGCAACAAGCTGCTGCTCATGGGCAGCATCCTGGCATTTGTGGTGGCAGGATTGTTTGCGGTAATGGCAATCCGCAAGCCGATGAATAAAGCGGCGGCAAAAACTGAAAATACGCCTGAAGAACTCTCGCGTGCCACTGCAAAATCGGAACCTGCGCCACCTGTCATCACGCCCAAACCTGCTGATTCGTCCGCCGTAGCGAGTGCTGAGCCAACAAGCACACCTGACTCGGCAGCCAAGCCAGTCTCGCCACTTCCCGTAGCGGAAGAAAAGCCATTACCTGTCATCGGAAAATCAGTCATAAAGCCTGTTGTAAAACCGGCAGCGGCACAGGGCACTGTGTCATTCAGCATTCAGCCCTGGGGGGACGTATACATCAACGGACGATCCGTAGGCGCATCGCCACCCGTCAAGCAATCCAGATTGGCACCAGGAATATATCGGGTCGAAATTAAAAACACAACTTTCACGCCCTATGTGGTGAGCGTTGAAGTCAAAAGCCAGGAAAACGTGAGCGTCAGGCACCGGTTTCAATAACTTGCCAAACGTTTTTGCCGAAGCACTGAATGCGCTCCCAAAATATTTCACAACGTCCTACAATTGAGGCAGTGGCTCGCAGCGCTCTTACGGGCGCATCGGTGTGAACTCATTAATTGTGCAATTTTCAAAAACTAAAAATAAAGTCGGCATCCGTGTTTAGCGAATTTATCTTTTCATCTCTGCGCGGTATTTTTAATACGACAGTTGATGCTGCCGGACGTATTGCGTTGGCGGGATTACTGCTCGCCGTTGCAGGTTGCGCGTTGTTTCCAACGCCGCCCGTACCAAAGGCCGTGCCTCCGGTCGATCCCACTATCCAGCCCAGAGCGGATCGCGCATTGGCAAATTTGTCAGAAGGCTTGAAGCGCTATGAAGCGGGTAATTTTGATGAAGCCAAAACCAGTTTTCTACTCGCCGTCGATAGCGGTATTTTGTCAACCGCGCAGCAACTGGATGCTCGCAAGCATATGGCGTTTATTTATGCCTTGCAGAATCGCGATTCCAGCGCGCGCGAAGAATTTGAAAAAGCATTCGCGATTGATGCAAAATTTGAACTGACACCCGCCGAGGCTGGGCATCCCCGTTGGGGACCGATTTATCGGCAGGTAAAGACTGATGTGACTGCTCGCGACACCAGCTGGTTCGCGCCTAAACCAACCACGCAAGCCGAACGAATTTTTAGCGAAGGGATGGTTGCATACGACGCAGGTAATTACGCGAAAGCGATTCAATTATTTACTGACGCACTAAAAGAAACGATTTCGTTAACAGATCGTGTCAAAGCGCATAAACAAACCGCGTTCAGCTATTGCGTGCTGAAAAAACGCAGCCTGTGCGGCGCTGAATTTACCAAAATTTTAAAACTGCAGCCCACCTTTGAGCTGTCACCCGCCGAGGCTGGGCATCCCTCGTGGGGCACGACATTTCGCGCAACACAAATAGCTTACAAATTGGGGCTCAAGGAAAGCGCAAAAGAAAGCGCGAAAGAAAGTGCAAAAGACGCATCAAAAATAACCAACGCTGCGCCCAAAAAGTAAGCACCCTAACAAAGCTATTACGAATAGCTACTGCGTTTTTTGATTTTGAATATTTGTCACGCTGGCAAAGTGATATCGAGGCCGTATAATCCAAAATATATGAACGAGACCCTCGGCCGTTATAAGATTCTCGACACCATCGGCCAAGGCGCGATGGGCGTTGTCTATCGCGCAGTTGACCCGGTAATTGATCGCATGGTTGCGATCAAAACCGTCAACCTGTCGATCAACCTTGATGATGCGGAAGAATATGAGCTGCGATTTCAGCAAGAGATCAAGGCCGCAGGCCGTTTAAATCACCCCAATATCGTCACCATTTATGATGTCGGTCGCACCGAAACAGTTGCCTATATGGCGATGGAATTTCTGGTCGGCAAAGAGCTGAAAGATATTCTAGCGGAAGATGATCGCCCGCAGGTTCTTAGCACAGTTGACTGGATTGCGCAGGTCGCGCTCGGCCTCGGTGCGGCGCACGACAACGACGTGATTCATCGCGACGTGAAGCCATCCAACATCATGATCGTGCGTGGCGAGCTCGCCAAAATAATGGATTTCGGCATTGCCCGCATGAGTGCCTCGGCGGTCAAAACCATGACCGGATTGATTCTCGGCAGCCCGCGCTACATGTCGCCCGAACAAGTGGTGGGACGCACGCTGGATCATCGCACCGATATTTTTTCACTCGGTGTAGTGCTCTATGAAACGCTCACCAGTGTGCCGCCCTTTGATGGTGATAATGTAAACGCGATTATGTATTCGACAGTCAATACCGCGCCACCGCCGCCGTCGCGGGAGAACCCGGAAGTATCGACGATGCTGGATTTGATTGTTGCCAAAGCGCTCGCCAAAACAGTTGAAGAACGTTACCAAACCATGCATGAATTTGCGCATGATCTCAAGGAAGTAAAACGGCAGTTAGCCTCCAACAGCAAAGGCATGATCGTAAGGACTGCGCCCTCGCAGCCCAAGCAAGCCTCGATTGAAGCGTTAGGTCTTGGGCGTTTTCAAAAGCCGATTGAAAACTACGAGGAATCAACCCCGCTAAAGCTCGCCAAAGATTTTGATTCATTTAATGCCACCGTCAAACTCGCCGCACTCACCAATCAAACAACCGAGTTCGAAGATTACATTTCAAACACCAAAAAAATGCGAGCATTTGTTGACAAAAATGCTGACACAAATGCTGAAAAAGACGTTGACAAAAGCGCGGTCAAAAACGCAGTCGCCAATGCAGCCACGACCAAAAGCACAACCGCCCAGCCGCACAGCACCGCAGTAACGGGTGCCGCAAAAGAAGCCAGAGAGCGCCGCCGGCATGAACGCAAAATTGAACGTCGCAAACGCGAGCTCGCTGAAGCCAATCCTGAAACGGTTGGCGGAAATACCGTGGATGGGCATGCAGAATCGCCGTGGATGCGGTGGCTGCCGAGAATTATTGTGGTGCTGTTGGCGGCAGTGGTGATTACGTTACTGATTGCAATTTTTCGGCGTTAGAGAACAATAAGAAAATTAAACTCTAGCACTGGTGCGGCTTTTGAAGACTTTTGTGCCAAAAAGGGCCACCAATACTAGGGTTTGTTTAAAATACGCTATACGTGAATCTGGCGACCACCTGCAAACGACCAGTTTTCCCACGATGTTTCTTTGAACACGACCATGATATTTTCAGGATGCAAACCAGGATTTTTCGCGGCTTGCGCAATTAAATCGGCAAGAATTTTTTTCTTGATTTTTACGCTGCGGCCGACGGACAACAAAATTTCGATCAACACAAAATCATCGGTGCGCGCGGCGCTGAGATCAGGATAATTAGTATCAAATTGAAAGTCGTCTGCAGTCAGTTCCAGCACGCGATGAAAGCGATCCGTTTCCGGCACGCCTGACGAAACCAGCGCCTGATGCACGGCGGCAAGCACGCCAGATTTGAATGAAGCGGATTTTCCCTGACGGACGGTGAGTGTGACGAGCGGCATAATAACTCCAAAAATTTTGCCGAATGACGGCTTATTAATTTAGCCTCCTGCGCACACTTGCGCAACCCGGTTCGCGCCATTCACTTGTGCTGAAAATGCAAAAATAACCCTATCGGATGCGGCGTTTGCCGCTGAAAAATCAGATGTTTTGCAAAAAAATTACCCCGCAGTGACAGTGGCACTGGTGGCAATTTTCGCTCGCATTGTTTCATCCGGCAGTATTCCCAAACCCGCCGCCATATTGTCACGCAGATGATCGAGTTTGCCCGTGCCCAGAATCGCGCAGGTGACCGCAGGATGAGCAATCACGAATTTGAGCATGAGCTGCGCCCAGCTTGTGCAGTCAATTTCGCCTGCCCAGTCGGGCAGCGGCTGAGTACGCAGCCGCCGAAATAATTCGCCACCTGCAAACGGGCGATTAACGATGACGGCGATGCCGCGATCTCGCGCGAGTGGTAG
>JANXWW010000290.1 GCA_025350945.1 Burkholderiales bacterium | reverse complement strand
TTGGCAATCGTGTCACCGCCGGGCAGCTACGCATGAGATTGGTTGACGCGCGGAAATTGAACTCAGCCTCGATCATGCCGTCTTACTATCGCGCTGAAAACCTCACGCGTGTGAGCCCGGCGCTGCAAGGGCGCACCATTTTTTCAGCGCAACAGGTTGAAGATGTTGTCGCGTATTTACTGACCTTACGCGAAGGCGAGAAATCAAAATGAAGATGTATGAATATCGTTTTCGACGACGACAGCTTCTTGTCTCCTCAGTAGGATTGATTGGTTATGCCATCGTTCGCCCGGTGTTCAGTGCGCCCGTCACACTCGATGCGGCGCTTGCGGAATTTTCACGTGGCGGAAAAGTAACAACCGGAAAAGTGAAATTCGAGATCGCGGAATTAATCGACAACGGCAACGCGGTGCCGATTACAGTTAGCGTGGATAGCCCGATGACAGAAGCCAATCACGTGGTGGCGATTGCCGTATTCAATGAAAAAAATCCGCAGCGCGAAATGATCAAAACCAAACTCTCACCGCTTGCCGGACGTGCGCAGCTTTCAACGCGAATTCGTTTGGCGACATCGCAAAAACTGACCGCGATTGCTGAAATGAATGATGGATCTTTTTTCTCGCATACGGTTGAGGTGGTGGTCACCCTCGCCGCCTGCATAGAAGAATAGACCCGGAAGAATAAGAAAGAACAAGCATGGCACGCGCACTCATCACCATTCCGCCAAATCCGAAACGAAATTCAATCATCGAAATCCGTGTGCTGATTCAGCATCCGATGGAAACGGGCTTGCGTCCAGACGCAGAAGGCAAAGTTCAGCCACGAAATATCATTCGCCGTTTTGAATGCCGGTTCATTGTGGGTGATAAATCAGATTTGATATTTAGCGCTGAATTATTCCCGGCAATTTCAGCGAATCCGTATATCGCGTTTCATCTGCGTGCCACGCAAAACGGCACACTGAATTTTCAATGGACAGGCGATAACGGTTTTGCGCAAACAGAAACTGCTGCGCTGGTTGTGGTGTGAATGGCTATGTGAAAAATGTGGTGGCGACGATTGCGTTGGGAACAATATTGCTCAATGTTCATGCCGCCGAAAAACGCAAATCCGGCTACGACATTATGAGCCCGTCCACGCAAGCGCTGCAAAATGACGACAGTCAAAACCCGGCGATGTTGTGGGTGAAAGACGGTGAGGCGTTGTGGAATCGCGCGGCGGGGGAGGCAAAAAAATCGTGCGCAACTTGTCACAGTGGCGCAGTAAAGTCCATGCGTGGCGTAGCAGCGCGCTACCCAGCATTTGAACCAAAATCAAAGCGCCCGATTAATCTGCAGCAGCGCATCAATCTGTGTCAAAAAAACTATCAGCGCGCTGAACCCTTCTCCGCAGAAAGTTCGGAATTGCTGAGTATCGAAAGCTATGTCGCGATGCAGTCGCGCGGGCTGCCTATTGCACCGCCACGTGATGCAAGATTGACTGCATCGCGAGAACGCGGTCAGCAGTTTTTTCAACAGCGCATCGGACAGCTCGATTTATCCTGCGCCGATTGTCACGACAATCACGCGGGGAAAAAACTGGGTAGCGCGACCATTCCCGAAGCGCATCCGACTGCGTATCCGCTGTATCGATTGGAGTGGCAAAGCGTAGGCAGTTTGCAGCGGCGCCTGCGCAATTGCATGAGTGGTGTGCGCGCGGAGCCTTATACATTTGGCGCGCAGGAATTTATCGAACTGGAGCTTTATATGACGTTGCGTGCGGCGGGGATGCGGATTGAAACGCCGGGGGTGAGGCCGTAATAAATATGAAACCCCAGCATTAGCGGGCGTCTTGGGGCATTTTAGGCTGTAATAGCGCGCCATATCAGACATTAATAAACATCAGCTATTGATAACCTTGACTCAGCCAACCTTCAATTTCGCTGCATCCGCATCATTCGCGGCATCGATTTCATCCGCTGTTTCGAGCAACGAACCCACTGCGCGTTCGAACAATGGCGAGGCTTCGAGGAAGCGCGCGCGACCGATGCGCAGCAGCCAGCGGAATAGTCGTACGCTGATGACGGATGGCTTTGGCCGATCTGCCATGGTGAGAACCAGGCTCGCCTCATTAGGGCTGACCCAGTTAAGTTTTGCCAAACTGGCTCGGCCATAAAGATTGATCTCAATCGCCACACCAGATTTGAGACGAGCCAACACATCAGCCGTGTCATCCACTTCTTCACTAATCCCTGCTTGCTCAGGAACGCCCGCATCTGATACGGGCGCGTCGGCCTCTGCATGTTGCTCAACAACATCCGCAGATTTGATCGGCTTGAAATCAGAATCAAAAAGATCGTCGATTACGTTGATATCGACTTTCAATTCGCGAATTGCATCGGCTAACAGTGCGGGGCTGAACTCAGGAATCTGGCTGACCTTGTCCGCTTCTTCATCACCTGTTGGGGTGCGTACATCGAAATCGGCGTTGTCCATAAATGCGGCGAAGCGATCACGAATGAACGACAACGGCGGCACGGTGCCAATCAAATTGATAGCGCGCAATGCACGGGTGTGGCTGTCAATTAACCAGCCCAAAAAATCCTGCTGCTGCTGTAAATCCCATTCGAGCAAGGTCATGCCTTCGCGCATGGTTGCCAAAATACCGGGCAGCATTTTTATCAGCGTTTTGCGATCACCTTCGGCCACTTTCGGCGCGATGCTCCAGATCAGATCAGGCACCATTGAGCGATAGTGTTTTGAATCGGTAATATTCACGCGCCCTGCCCGCTCGACCACATGCGCCCAAGTGTGAACGATGAAATGATGCAGCTTGGGATCGATTTTGAGTATTGATAATCCGTCCGCAATCATGGAGGTGATGCGCGCAAATTGCAGCGTGCGACTTTCCACGCTTTCCATCGCCTGCACCGCGCGCTCGACATCTTCGTCCGAGGTGCGCAGCTCGCGCGCGACGAAGAGATCGAATTCATCCAGCACTTGCGCGAACAGCTCAAC
>JANXWW010000285.1 GCA_025350945.1 Burkholderiales bacterium | reverse complement strand
TAGCCGCCAGCATCGTCATGATTGAGATCGGCTTTCTGCTCGCGTATCGTGGTGGTGCGGAACTTTCATCAGCGGCGGTGTTGACGGCTTCAGTGGTGGCCGTTTCCACACTCGTGATTGGCGCACTATTTTTTCGTGAATCATTATCTGTTGTGAAGCTTGCGGGCATTATATTGTGCCTTGCCGGTATTGGCTTGATGACCTGGAAACAGCAACCGTAATCATGACGACGCAATCACCGCCCGCGTTTTACAACGATCTCGCCGCTTCGCTCGATACGGCGTGGCAGCTTTGGGGACGTGGCACTGTGGATCGACACTCTGCATTTCACGCGCCGGTGGTCACGAGCGTGGATGAATCAGGCAATCCGCAAGCCCGCACGATGATTTTGCGAGCAGTGGATCGCGAAGCGCGAACGATACGATTTCATACCGATCAGCGCACGGCAAAAATGCAGCACTGGAAATTAAATCCGCGCGTGTGCGTGTTGGGTTACGACGCGTCGAAAAAAATTCAACTGCGTGTGGGTGGGCATGTGGATTTGCATACCAGCGATGCGATTGCGGACAATGCGTGGAACAATTCCCGGCCTGAATCGCGTGCGGCTTATAGCGTAAAAAATGTGCCCGGCCATGTTGTTGATGCACCAGGCGATGCACCGCAATCCAGTGAAGAGGGTCGCGAAAATTTCGCGGTGGCGATGGTTGAAGTTGATTCGCTGGAATGGATTTATCTTAATGCCGGAGGAAATCGACGTGCGTTGTTTGCCTGGCAAGATGGCGTGTTGAAATCAAATTGGTTGCAACCATAAACCTCAAAAATTTTTTAAGCCTGGATCAAATATGTCTGAACAAAACCAAACCTCGCCCCAAGACGAAAATCACGTTATCGCCGAGCGTCGTCAAAAACTGGCTGCGATCCGCGCCCACGCAAAATCAAAAGGTGAGAACCCCTTCCCCAATGATTTTCGTCCTGAACACAATGCCGCAGAATTAGCGGCGACGTATGGCGAAAAATCAAAAGAAGAATTGGAGGCCGCCACGCCAGTGCAAGTAACAGTCGCTGGCCGCATGATGTTAAAGCGTGTGATGGGCAAGGCCGCGTTTGCGACAATTCAGGATCAGTCATCACAGATTCAGCTTTACATCACCATGAACGATCTCGGCGTAGAAGCACTCGAAGAATTCAAGCATTACGACATGGGCGATATTCTGGGCGCTGAAGGTCGATTGTTTAAAACTAAAGTCGGTGAGTTATCGATTCATGTGACGTCCCTTCGCCTGATCACAAAATCACTGCGGCCACTGCCTGAAAAATTTCACGGCTTGACTGACACCGAGCAGCGCTATCGAATGCGCTATGTCGATCTCATCACCAATCCTGATGTGCGTGAAACATTTAGAATGCGCTCGAAAATTGTCCACTCGATTCGCAGCTTTATGGTGGATGCCGGTTATCTTGAAGTGGAAACGCCGATGCTGCACCCGATCCCGGGCGGCGCGGCGGCGAAGCCATTTATCACGCATCATAATTCGCTCGACATGCAAATGTATTTGCGCATCGCGCCGGAGCTGTATCTGAAGCGCCTGATTGTCGGCGGCTTTGAACGCGTGTTTGAGATTAACCGTAGCTTTCGCAATGAAGGAATTTCGGTTCGCCACAATCCTGAATTCACGATGATGGAGTTCTACATCGCATGGCGTGATTATCATCACTTGATGGATTTCACAGAGGAAATGTTTCGCGCGGTGAGCACGCATGTGTTGGGCAAAACCGCATTCACTTATGGCGAATATGAAATCGATTTTGCAAAACCATTTGCTCGCATCACCATGCCTGAAGCCGTCAAAAAGTATTGTCCCGAATTTGCAAATACAGATTTGAATGACATCGAAATTTTACGTACGTCGCTCAAAAAATTGCACGTGCAAATCAAGCCCACACACAGCGTGGGCGAATTGCAATTGATGTTGTTTGAAGAAACCGCTGAAGCAAAATTGATTCAGCCGACATTCATCATCGACTACCCCGCTGAAGTTTCGCCACTCGCGCGCCGCAACGACAAAACACCACACACCACTGATCGGTTCGAGCTCTTCATCGCGGGTCGCGAATTGGCCAATGGCTTCTCCGAATTAAACGACGCGGAAGATCAGGCGGAGCGCTTCATGGCGCAGGTAACGGCCAAAGATGCGGGTGATGAAGAAGCGATGCACTACGACGCCGACTACGTTCGCGCCCTTGAATACGGCATGCCGCCGACGGCTGGCGAAGGCATCGGCATTGATCGTCTGGTCATGCTGCTCACCAATTCGCCATCGATTCGCGATGTGATTTTGTTTCCGCAACTAAAGGCGAGCGATGCCGCCAAGTAGACTTGTCGCGGCGCTGAATTAGCGTAAATCGAATAGCGTAAAGAAAATTAGCGTAAAGCGCGCAGATTATAAAAATCTGTATGCATCGATACAAGATTTAAAAAAGCCCGGTTGCCATTAAAGCAACAGCCGGGCTTTTTATTGCTGCGACTATTTTTAAACGATGCTAGTTCACACTCACCGCCGACCAAGCTGCCGCGACAGCGTTGTATTGTGCTGACGTGCCACCGTACAAATCGGTCGCGGCTTTCAGTGTTGCCGTACGCGCGCTTTTGTAGTTGGTTGATGAGGTCATGTACGTCGTCAGCGCGCGGTAAACAATCTTGATCGCTGCCGTGCGGCCAATCCCCGCAAGCGCCGTATTGCCATTGCACACCAGTTGGGTGGCGGACAAACTAAAACCGGCCGGGCTGACCGCGCCTTCCGAAAGCAAATAGAAGAAGTGATTCGCCACGCCCGACGAATAATGCACATTGAGTGAGCCGATGGTGCTGGTGTAGCAATCCGGCGATTTGCCGTCCAGGCTTGGCTTGAACATATAACGCAGCGCTGTCGTCGGCGTTGCAACACCATTGTTCGAAGCGAAGACCCGTTCACCGATCAGGTAATTGGGCTTGCTGCTGGCGTTGTTCGCGTAGAACTCCACGCTGGTGCCCACCATGTCCGAAATGGCTTCATTCAGGCCGCCGGATTCGCCCGAATAAGTCAGGTTGGCCGTGCGCGAGGTGACGCCATGCGTCATTTCATGGCCCGCCACATCGATCGCCACCAGCGGCAGATATGTCGAGCCATTGCCGTCGCCGTAGGTCATGCAAAAGCATTGGTCACTCCAAAACGCATTCACATAATTGCTGCCGTAATGAACGCGCGAAAATGCACCACGACCATCATTGGCAATTCCCGTACGACCCAGCACGCTTTTGTAAAAATCCCACGTCAGATTCTGGCCGTACACTGCATCCACCGCAGCGGTTTGCGTACTGGAGGTGGCTGAATTTCCCCATGTATTGTCCGCGTCGGTAAATATGCTGCCATTACCCGAAGTCGAGCCGCTCAGATTTGTCGCGTAATGACTGCCTCGACTCGGATCACGCAATTCATAACCGCCTGAAATGCTGTTAGTCGTGAGCGACACCACGCCCGAGATCAAACTATTGCCGGTGCCCGTTGCCGCTGCTTTGGCGAGCGATGACACGCTTTTTGCCGTCAATGGCGCTGCTGCGCCGATGCTATCTTGCGCAGCGAAGTTCGACTCAAATGTCGTCAGCATCTGCAAGTTAGCGGCAACATCGCGCGACATGAGTGTGCGCACATCATCAAAACTATCGAGCAGCGTGTTGCTTGCCGCATCAATAATGTAATGCATTTCACTTGGGCTGCCATCAATGCTCATGCCTTTGACGAGCACATCAAAAGCCAGCACCGGCTCGCGGTCGCGCGCATAAAAAACCTTTTCGGCGACTGCATCCGCCCGGCTTACGCCGCGAAACATGGCTTTAGCCTGATTGCGTGCTGCCATTTCAGCGTCATGATGCACGGTAAGGTCCTGCGTACGGCGTTTCGCGACATTGCCACTTTTTTCCACCACGTTGCTGTGGCTCATACCAACCATTTCACCGCTCGCGTTTGAATGTACGACCACATCACCGCCAATCATGCGCAGGCCGCGCAACTTGCGATCAAAGCGCACATGCTGCGCGCCGTCGGTATCGATGATGACATCACGCGCGACAAACGAATCACCTTCTAATATTAATGCACTCGAACTTTTTGAATTTAAGTGATCAAGTGCCTGCTCAACGGCAGCACGTTCGGTGCCTTCATGAGCGATGATTTTTATATCTGATGCATAAGCGAAAAAACCCGTATTGCAAGCAACGAAAACAGCAACAGCCAATTTATTCGTTTTACAGTTCATTGCAAATCCCCTTATTGTCAATAGATAGTCGATTGTGTCGACGCCTCACATTAGCCAAGACTACTGGACGAGCACTTACGCTAAATGCGATGGCACATTAATATACTGCGAATTTTGAAACTTGCAAGCGCGTTATGAAAAAAGATAAGCGCGGGCAATGCGGGATAGCGACGCAACAGTTTTTCTAGATTTTTATTGACTGCCTTCGCGCAATAAAAATCGCGCAACAAAAAGCTTGCCTTTCAGCGCCAGCGCACGTTTCTCAATCGCGTGCCATGAAATCCACGCGACGAATGCCGTGATCGAAAACGCCACCGCGAACAATGTCCAAGGCCCAATGCCCGGAAATATATAAATCACCGTCTGCTGAATTGGAAACGCATAGACATAAAGCCCGTATGAAATATCGCCGATGCGTGATGGAATTTTTACGCGCAGCTGCGGGTGAAACGCAAACCATGCTGTTGTATAGGCAATAGCCGCACACACAAAAACATTCCCCGGTGGCTTGGCGCGGCCGCTGATAATGATTAATCCGATCAGCAACACCACGCCCAAACCATGCAGCGGAATGTGTTCGCGATTCGTATAGAAAATCATGCCGAACAGAAAACACAACACCGCAGGCAGCGCATACACCTGATTGATGCGCGGGATGAGCAACACGCGGTTCGGGTCGTTCACGAGCACCACAATCAGCGCACCCATCACCAGCAAGGCCGCTGTGGGTCGTCGCAGCAGTGTGAGCAAGCCCGCCATTATCACGCCGACATACATCATCATTTCAATCGGGATCGTCCATAGCGCGCCGTTAATGCCGCCGGGAAACGGCAGCGTCGCATACACACCCGGCAGAGTAAATTGAATATCAGTTAACAAGCTGCGATAAACATAGCGCCATGTTTGTTCATGGCTTACATACTCAGCGAGCGGGAGCGTCGTCACACATGCGCCAATCAGCACGCCAAAGATCAGGCTGACGAAGAACGCCGGATAGATGCGTAAAAACCGCGCTTCAATAAATGCCAGCAAGCCACGCGCCTGAAAACTTTCACTAACCAGATAACCGCTGATAAAAAAGAATATCCATACGCCCAGTCCGCCGCCGATGAGCGCACTGTGGGACAACACCACGATGGGCTCACCTGTGCTTTTGGTCAGGTCCCAGCCGTGCGAAAGGATAACCATCGCCGCCGCGATGACCCGTAAGATATCGAAATTATTATTGTGGCCGGGCGTTGGGAAGAAAGGTTTGAAGATATTCAGCATCGCCGAATCATAGCAGCCGCCGCCACAGTTTCATCTGATTCAACATCACGCTTCACGCTACCCGACACCCATCCCGCCCGCTTTTTGTCAATTCACGCGCCCTTTTCGCCATTTCGTCGCAATCCGGTTGAGGGTTTTATGTGTGGCTCGTAAAGTCACATCATCAACAAACAAACCGAAACACAACCACCCAAACAACACCGGAGATCATCATGAAAACCACTAAATTTTTTGCCAACAACACTAAAGACAACACCACATTCGCCCTTGCTTTAGCTGCTGCCGCAATCGCACTTGTGACGCTGTTTACCAATAACGTAAACGCAAAAGCACCTGCCGCAACAGAAGTGCAAACGCTCGACACCATCGTCGTCACCGCACCGCGCATTCACACCGTGCGACTTGATACCATCGTTGTGACTGCCTCGCGTAACACAAGCAACATGAACAATGACAACATAGTTCTTGCTGCGAAATGAGACAGAAGACAGAAGACAGAAGGCAGAAGGCAGAAGGATGATGCGGCAAAATCACAATCATTCTAGAAAAAATAATGAAACCCTAGCACTGGCAGGCTTTTTAAAGGCTTTTCGGTCTGCAAAGCACGCCAGTACTAGGGTTTTAATTTCTGTTCAATGAATTGCGCTGCCACCGCGAGCGCGCAATTAAAACTCTTGGTGCCACTGGCGAGCAAATGCGCATTGCTGCCATCAAAGCCGCGCTGATATTCCTCGAAAATAATTTGCCCGCGTTGCATAACGACTACTGCGTCGCCGAGATTCGCAGCGGAATAGTCGGCAGCAGCGCGCGGGTTGAGCGCGGGTGTTGGTGCCGCGCTGCAGGTCGCCGCGATCAGCGAAGCGACAAAAATTATTAATCTCATGGTCAACTCATTGTGAGTGAAGAAACATGTTTGCATTGAAAAGAATATCCCGACTACATGTTTTCATTCTCCGCACTTCGCGCACAATCCACAATCGCCAAGCTGTTACTGAAAATGTTGCGCGTTACATGTTTCGCGATCACTGCTCATCTACAAAGGAAACTTGAACCCTAGCACCGGCGGGCCTTTTCAGCCATTTTTGCTTCAAAGCACCCGCCAAATGGCGGCCTTCGCACCGACACACTAAAACCCGTTATGCTCTTGCGATGCACAATCAAACACTCTAAAAATTGAACGCATGACGCCACAATCCTTCATCGATAAATGGTCGAGTAACAAGCTCTCGGAACGCGCTGGCGCGCAACAGCATTTTCTGGATTTATGTGAATTGCTCGGCGTTGAAAAGCCCGCTGATCCTGACAATTATTGCTTCGAGCGTGGTGCGAAAAAAACCGGTGCCGCGCATGGCTGGGCGGATGTGTGGAAGCGCGGCGCGTTTGCGTGGGAATACAAAGGGCCGGGCGCCAAGCTGGATGCGGCGCTGAAGCAATTGATGACCTATGCATTGGCACTCGATAATCCGCCGCTGCTGGTGGTCAGTGATCGGCTCGCGATTGAAATCCACACTCATTTCACTGGCACGCCGTCGCAGATTCACACCATCGCGTTGGTCGAAATTGGCACGCCGGAAAACTTGAAAAAGCTTGGCTGGCTGTTTAACGATCCGGACAAATTCAAGCCGCCGATTACTCGCGCGGCGATCACGTTGCAAGCCGCGAAGCTGATCGGCGATCTAGCGTGGCAGCTACAGCAACGCAAACACGATCCGCAAACGGTCGCGCATTTTTTAAACAAAATTATTTTCTGTTTATTTGCCGAAGACGCCAAAGGCCCGGCGAGTGAGCCGTTGCTGCCGAATAATTTGTTTTCCACCATTCTCAACAACGGCCGCAAAGATGTGGCGCGGTTCGAGAAACAGCTCAAGAATTTATTCAGAGCGATGTCCGAGCGGCATGGCGAATTTGGCGAGCATTTTATTCAGTGATTTAACGGCGGCTTGTTTGACGACGACGTCACCGTGCCACTGGAACGCGACGATATTGAAAACCTGATTAACGTCGCCAAGCTCGATTGGAGCTCAATTGAGCCCTCGATTTTCGGCACACTATTCGAGCGCGGGCTCGACCCCGCCAAACGCAGCCAGCTCGGTGCGCATTACACCGACCCGGTGTCGATTATGCGCATCGTCAATCCGGTGATTGTCGAGCCGTTACTCGCAGAATGGTTGATCGAGAAAACCGAAATCGCCGCACAAATGGCGGTGTTCCATCAATTTCAAAGTGCTACCAAACGAGATGAAAAAGCGAAGGC
>JANXWW010000188.1 GCA_025350945.1 Burkholderiales bacterium | reverse complement strand
GGCGGCAAATCGTGGAATCCGCGCAAGGTAACTGATGAAGACAAGCATCTCAATGCCATTGTTAAGATCGGCGAAGGAAAGTTGCTTATCGTCGGCGAAGCGGGCACTTTGCTCAAATCTGAGGACACAGGCAAAACGTGGGGCAAGCTGGAGTCCCCCTACAAGGGTTCATTTTTTGGCGCGATTCAGGCCGCCGATGGTGCCGTGATTATTTACGGATTGCGTGGACGCATTTTTGTCAGCGCTGATCCCTCGCTGAAAAGCTGGACCCAGATCGATAACAAATCAACTGCCTCTATCATGGGTGCCACTCGCTTACCAGATGGCGCACTGGTGCTGGCCGGGTTGGCTGGTACTGCGCTGCTATCGCGCGACAACGGTCGCTCGTTTACGGCGTTGGCAACGGGCTCAACCAAAGGAATTTCGGTGCCATTATTGGGCGCGCCAAATGCGATTCTGTTGTTTGGTGAAACCGGTGCCAGAGATATTCTGGCATCTGCACCTGCCGCCACACCAGCGCCTGTAGCGCCACCGGCGGCGACCAAGAAATAGTAATGCAACGCGATTAAATGAGCGGATACAGAATCGAAAATTCAAACAAAAACACAAACGAAAACCCGGACTTTAAAACGTGAACCTTCAAAATTTTATCAATAAATTCTCTGCCATTATTTTCGATCACCGCAAAATGTGGCTAATCGTATTTGCGATCATGACGGCAGTGTTTGCGTTTTTTGCGAGTCAGCTCAAGGTTGATGCGGGCTTCAACAAGATGGTGCCGTTAAGCCATCCATACATGAAAGTGTACAAACAATACGAAACCGTATTCGGTGGTGCGAATCGCGTCGCAGTTGCGCTCGTGCAAAAAGACGGCGATATTTACAACAAAGAATTCATGACCAAGCTGAAGGGCCTGACCGACGACATCATGGGACTTGATGGTGTTGAAAAGCCCAGTGTAAGGTCGTTGTTCACTCCCAACACACGCTTTATTGAAGTTGTTGAAGAAGGCTTCGCGGGCGGTAACGTGATCCCCGCCACGTTTCAGGGCAGTGATGCCGATCTCGCGGTGGTACGCGGGAACGTGCAGAAATCAAACGAAGTGGGTCGCACGGTGGCATCTGATTTTTCAGGTGCGCTAGTGGCGGCGGGGCTGCTCGAATACATTCCCAAAGGCGATGGCAAGGTTGAAAAACTAAACTACTTCGAGTTATCCCAAAAGCTGGAAGAGTTGCGCGCCAAATACGAAACGCCCACGCACACTGTTCATATTATTGGCTTTGCGAAAGCGGTAGGCGATATATCACAGGGCGCGAAAGGCGTGGTGATGTTCTTTGGTGTTGCGTTTTTGATTACAGCTATTTTGATGTTCTTTTTTGTAAAGGACATCAAGCTCACGCTGGTTGCTTTGGGTGTGGCAATGATGCCGGTGCTGTGGCTGCTCGGCACGTTACCGATTATTGGCTTTGGCATTGACCCGCTATCGATTCTGGTACCGTTCCTTATTTTCTCGATTGGTGTTTCGCATGCCGTGCAGATGACCAAAACATGGGAACGCGAAGTCGTCGCCGGTATGGATAATTTGACGGCGGCCAAACACTCGTTTTCAAAATTATTTATTCCTGGCACATTAGCCTTACTCACCAACGTGCTCGGTTTCGCCGTGATCATGTTGATTCCCATCGACATCGTTCGTGAGCTCGGTATTACCGCTTCGCTCGGCGTGGCGTGGATGATTATCACCAACAAAATGTTGCTGCCGATCATGCTCTCGTATTTGAAGTTATCTCCGCGCGCTGCCGCGAAGGAGATAACGCAAGAAAGCCGAGTGGACGCCATGTGGCGCTGGGCGTCAAAATTTGCGGATCGTAAACACGCCATTTGGGTGATTGCGATCAGCACAGTGGTGCTGGGCCTGGGCTTGGTGCAGGCGCACAAATTGCGCATCGGTGATTACGGCTCTGGCGTGCCTGAGCTGCGCGCTGAATCCCGCTACAACCAGGATAACGATACCATCGTTAGCAAATTCGCCATCGGCGTAAACACGCTTGGCGTGGTCGCGCAGACGACCAATGTGGCGGGTGCCTGTACCAATTATGATGTCATGACCACGATTGAAAATTTTGATTGGTACATGCAAAATGTGGATGGTGTGAAATCGGTGATGTCATTGCCCAGTGCTGCGAAAACGATCAACGCGGGATTTAACGAAGGCAATTTGCGCTGGCGCCAGCTCGCGCGCGATCCGCAAGTGCTCGCACAAAGTGTGACGCCAGTTGACACCGCGACAGGCCTGTTGAATCCTGATTGTTCAGCCATGCAGATATTGGTCAACACCACCGATCAGCAGGGTGAAAGCATCAAGCGCATGGTTGCAGAGGTGAAGAATTTTGCGAACGCCAATAACAGCGACAAACTCGAATTCAAGCTGGCGACGGGCAATATTGGCGTGATGGCCGCTACTAATGAAGCCGTTGATAAAGCACGCTACGAAATGCACGCCGCAATTTTTGGCGCACTGTTGATTATGTGCCTGGTCACGTTCCGCAGCCTGCGCGCGACGCTGTGCATTTTGATCCCACTGGGCATCGTATCGATTCTGTGCGAGGCGCTGATGCCCGCGCTGGGCATTGGTTTGAAAGTATCCACCCTGCCCGTGATTGCGCTCGGCGTGGGCGTCGGCGTGGACTACGGCATTTATCTTTATGACCGGATTGAAATTTTCCTTGAGCAAGGCAAGCCCTTGGCGGAAGCGTTTTTTGAAGCCTTACGTGAACGTGGCACCGCAATGATTTTCACCGCTGTTACCATGACATTGGGTGTGGCCACATGGGCGATGTCGGCGCTAAAATTTCAGGCGGATATGGGTATCCTGCTCGCATTCATGTTTTTCCTGAACATGGTGGGTACGGTATTTTTGCTGCCAGCGCTGGGGGCGTTTTTGTTGAAGCCGTATGTTTCAAAATGAAATGCCAGCATTAGCAGGCATCATCAGGCATTTATGACTGAAAACGCCCGCCAGCACTAGGGGCTTGTTGAAATTCTGCTGCGCTTGGTCATGCGGCGTTGAAAAGGCGCTCAAAATCCTCGTGTATACCCCATACACTCCGGGTTTTTCGCACCTTTCCGCCTTGCCTGACGGGCGCTCGCGACGAATTTCAACAAACCCCAAGCGTTTACTAAATAAAATTCACACTATCGCCCACGCGAATTGTTCCCAATTTCGTTGTCAGTAAATTCATCCCGAAGCGAACGCCTTTGGGGGAATCACGAAACGTCGCCAGTGTACGGAGCGGTTCTGAGCCCAACACTTCACCTGTGAGCTGATCGGTGGTGGTCATTTGGCATCGTGTACACGGCTTCGCGCCGCGAAATCCCGTATTACCAATCGCAAAATCGCGCCATGTGTCCTCCGCAAATGGCGCGCAACCTTGCACCACAATATTCGCGCGAAAGCGATCCATGGTCACGGGCTTACTGCCTGCCGCCACGATCCGGGCATTTAGCTCGGTGAGCGATTCTTCTGACGCAATCAGCACCGGATAGCCGTCCGCAAAGCTCACCACTTCACCATCTTTCGCGAAGTCCGAGCTCACGCGGCGCGCTGCTGTTTCGGGCATATACACCAGTCGTGCATCAATGCCCAAATAGTCAGAGAGCCACGTATCAGCTTCGGCTAAAACAGTGTGAGCATGCACGCGACTGGACCAAACTTTTACAGTGCGCGTGGGCAACGCTCGGGGCTCAAGCGGCACGGTAATCGAATCTTCAAACGGTGATGACAAAACCAGATCGTTGCCGTCAAGCGCAGCTCGGATCGTGGCCATTTGCGGGTGTTCACGCTGGGTCAAGAATTCGTGATTTTCATCCACCAGCATAAATCGGCGGTCGTGCTTCAGGCCGCGCGAGGTAGATTCACAATTATCGATTGATATACCGCCCAAAGATTTAACGGGATAGATATTGATTTCGGTAACAGTCGTCGTCATATCACGGGTGCGGCTTAAAGTGGTTAAAGTTTCGGCTTTCCGGCTGTGTGAGGTCGTCACACTGGAAGTGACACATCCGTGATAATGTAATAGAAGCTTTGTGTAATAAAAGTTTTAGTAAAAATGCGTTTGGATAAATCTGTTTGTACAACCTGAATTGCGCATGCAAAGTAACACAACTCAGATGTCATTGTGCTTTTTAACGTAGTTGAGACTCATTGAAGGAGAGCCCTGCATGGTTGATCTTTGGAAAAAACTCACTGGTGAATTAATTGATATCATCCAGTGGCTTGATGATTCTAACAATACCCTCGTCTATCGCTTTGAGCGGATGAATAACGAGATCAAATACGGCGCGAAACTGACCGTTCGCGAAGGGCAGATGGCCGTCTTCATCAACGAGGGCCAACTAGCCGATGTTTTCAAGCCTGGCATGCACACGCTCACCACCCAAAATATGCCAGTGCTGTCCACGCTTAAAGGCTGGAAATATGGTTTTGAATCACCGTTCAAGGCCGAAGTTTATTTTATCAGCACGCGCAAATTTACCGATCTGAAATGGGGCACACCCGGACCTGCCACCATGCGTGATAAAGAGTTCGGTATCGTGCGTGCAACCGCCTTTGGTATTTACGCCATCCGGATTAGCGATCCCGGCATCTTCATCAAAGATATTTCTGGCACCGAAGGTCGCTTTACCACCGACGCGATTCAGGAAAACCTGCGCGGCAAAATCGGTTTGCGTATTAAAGAGGTCATGCCCGAATTGGGTTTAAGCATTATTGATATGGAAGCCAAGGTCAGCGTGCTCGGGCAAATGCTGCGCGACCGCATCCAGCCTGATTTCGCCGCGATGGGCCTCGAATTGGTCGAGGTGCAAGTGCAGGATATCGGCCTGCCGGAAGAGGTTGAAAAAGCAATCGATAAGCGCGGCGCAATCGCGGCCGTGGGCAATTTGCAGGCCTACACGCAATATGAAACCGCCAGCTCGATTCACGATGCCGCCACCACGCCGAATAGTGCGGCGGGCGCGGGCATGGGCCTGGGTGCAGGCTTTGCAATGGGCGGCAACATGGTCGGGCAAATGGGGGGCGCAATGAATGCCACCAATGCCGCCGGATCTGCCAACAGCGCAGCACCGCCTCCATTGCCACAGCAAATGACGTTCCACGTCGCCGTCAACGGCGCGCAGGCAGGTCCTTTCGACATGAGCACGCTGCAAGGTCAAGCTGGCTCCGGCGCACTCAAACGCGATTCGCTCGTATGGAAAGCAGGCATGGCGCAATGGGCGAAGGCTGCTGATGTGCCAGAGCTCGCGGCGTTATTTGCAGGCGTGCCCCCGCCGCTGCCACCGGCTTGATTATTCTCTGAACATTGTCATTCGGCGTGAGGCCAGTTTTATCAGAAAAATTCTTCGTCTGATAAAGCTGGCTCAGATGAGTGGACAACGAAAATGAAAATAACTATTCGCGCAACCGAGCCTGCCGACTACGAAGCCATTCGCGAAACCATGTCGCAGCCAAACGCCATTCGCGGCACCATGCAGCTGCCGTTTCCGGCGGCTGAGATGTGGCGGAAGAGACTGGCCGAGCCCGCTGAAAACACGCATCTGCTGGTCGCAGAAGCCGATGGCAAGGTCGTTGCAAATCTTGGCTTGCTCCGGCGGGAAACGCCGCACGTCGGCGCCACGCTGTGTCTCTGGGCATCGTCGTGCACGACGCCTATCACGGCAAAGGTGTGGGCACCGCACTGATGGCTGCCGCACTTGATCTCGCCGATAACTGGCTGCAATATTCGCGTGTTGAATTGACAGTATTTTCAGATAACGAAGCCGCCATCGCGCTTTATAAAAAATTTGGTTTTGAAATTGAAGGCACATTCAGACAGTATGTGTTTCGCGACGGCGCGTTGGCTGATGTATATGCGATGGCGCGCTTGAAAAAATAAAGATAAAAAATGGAAAACCCCAACGCATCCCAAACCACGCTCAACCAAATGACGGCCAAGGTGCGCGCGTTTCCGTGTGCATCCTGCGGTGCGAAATTCTCGTTCGCGCCGGGGACGAAATCGCTCAAATGTCCCTACTGCGGCGCGGCGAATGAAATATCCGACACCGATGACGCGGTGGAAGAGCTTGATCTCGAAGCGTGGCTCGACAAACTCGTCGCTGAACACGAAACCCATGCGCAAGAGCAAATCAAATGCAGCAATTGCAGCGCTGAGCAGACGCTGCCCGCGAATTTATATGCAAGTGCGTGCACGTTTTGCGGCACGCCGATCACCTCAAAAAGTTATGCGCAGCGATCAATCAAACCAAAATCGCTCGTACCCTTCAAAGTAACCAAGCTGCAAGCACAGGATAAATGGCGCGCGTGGATCAAGGGCATGTGGATGGCACCGTCTGCGCTCAAACAATTCGCGCAGAGCGATGGCGGCATCAAGGGCATGTATATCCCCTATTGGACCTTCGATGCCAACACTTATTCGCGCTACAGCGGCGCGCGAGGGGACAATTATTCCGAGAGCTACGAGACCACCAATTCAAACGGCGAGCGCGTGACACAAACGCGCGCACAAACACGCTGGATGAATGTATCTGGCACGGTGTCGTTTTTTCATGATGATGTGCTCGTGCCTGCGAGCGGCACCTACAGCGCGGGTGGGAAAGGCGCTAACGCTGCACAATCCGCCCAGACGCGACAAGCTCTCGCACAAATCCCCGGTGGTGTCGGCACTGCATTAATGGGCGCATTCTCAAATGAGCTGCGCACCTGGAATACCAAAGAACTCGTACCCTATCAAGAGGAATACATCACCGGGTTTCAGGCGGAAGCGTATCAAGTCGGCTTAAAAGAAGGCTTCGCGCAAGGCCGCCAGATCATCGACGCCAAAATACATTCATTGGTCGAGCAAGATATCGGCGGCGACCATCAACGCATCGCAAGCCTCAACACCGACTACACCCACCTCACGTTCAAACATATTTTGCTGCCGGTGTGGATGTCCGCCTATATTTTCAAAGGCAAAACTTACCGCTTCATGGTGAATGGACAAACCGGCGAGGTGCAAGGCGAATCACCGAAATCGGGCTGGAAGATTTTCTTTTCGGTGGCGGGAATTTTGGTGTTGTTGTTTGTGTTTTTGGCGGTGTTTGGGAAGCATCGGTAGTATTTTCAAAAACTTATATTTAAACTTATAATAGCTAATGTATCAAATTCAGTGGCAAAAACTCGCGCAGCGACAGGTGCGAAAAATAAAAAGTCAGACGCTACGCGAATCTATTTTTTATGCCGTTGAAAGCTTGCAGAATTTTCCTGATATTCAAGCTGTAAAGAAGCTTACAAATCACGAATATGGGTTTCGTCTGCGGGTGGGTAACTATCGGGTAATGTTTGATGTTGTCGATAGTGTTCGCATTGTAGAAATTCAGGAAGTGAGGAAGCGCGATGAACGCACCTACTAATATCCAAATGATTATGGAGAATGGCAAACCGGCTTTTGTCGTGATTCCCTACAAAGATTACGTCAAGGCCTTTCCAGCTAGTGAGCATCGTGAAGACGGTTCAGTGCCACACGGTGTGATGAGGTTTGTATTGCTTCACAATTACACAATGCAACGTGCATGGCGCGAGCATCTTGGTATCACACAAAAAGAACTCGCAAAGCGGATCGGGATTACGCAAAGTGCGCTTTCGCAGTTGGAAGTGAGCGAGAAATTGCAGGCGGCGACGCGGAAAAAACTGGCAACAGGGTTGGGGATTTCGGCAGCGCAGCTAACGTAATAATGCGATTTTTATTGTTGCCCGGATTAGACGGCACCGGCAAATTATTTAGTCGCTTTGTGCGCAAGAGGCCGCCGAGTTTTTCATGTGAAGTGTTGACTTATGACGATGGCTTCGCTGAATTTGACGAATATGTAAATGCTGTCAAAGTGCGGCTTTGCGCAGATACCAAATTAGCGCATGCGCCGATGGATATCCCCGTCCTGAATTTGCGCGCCATGCAAGATCGACTCATCACAAAAGCAGCCACATTATCAATCGCAAATATATTTCCATACACGACTTCTATTAATGTGAACGCACCACACTTTTTATTGCAAGTGTGCCCAGAAGAATGCTGGTACCACATCAAAAAATTTGTCGCTAACTGTTCCGCTTAAACACCGCCAGCGCCCCGCCCGCCGCGATAAACAAGCCTCCCAGAACCCGATTCACCATTTGAAATTGACCGGGCTTTTTGAGCAGTCTCAGCACTTTTGAAGCGAATGCGGTGTAGGCACCCATCACCACGAGATCAATCGTCACCAGCGTAGTGGTCAGAACGACGTATTGCAGCGCCGTGGGCTGGGTGGGATCGATGAATTGTGGGAGTACGGCCAGTAGAAAAATCAGGCCCTTGGGGTTGGTCAGATCGACCCAAAAGCCTTGCATGAAAATACCGCGTCGCGACGTATCCTTGAATTTTGTATTTGCATCTACGCTATCAAACGACGTCGGTGCTTCGCGCCATTTCTGTACGCCCAGATAAATCAAATATAGTGCGCCACACCATTTCATTACGGTGAAAATATTTTCACTCGCCATCAAAATCGCGCCCAGTCCCAGCGCAATGATGGTGACGTGCAAAATAATCGCGACCTGCATGCCTACACAATTCCACATCCCGCGCACCCAACCGTAGCGCAACCCCGCCGACATGCTTGCGAGTGCGCCGGGACCTGGCGAGATGCAGAGGATGAGCACCGCAAGGGTGTAAGTGAGCCAAGTGGTAAATGTCATAACGGTATCTATTCAAATACAAGGTTGAATAAGGGCGGGCTGAGTGGAGCATAAATGCTTGGAAAAGCGCGCCTGTGCTAGAGTTTGCAGCATAAATATAGCTCCGAATTGCTCGATTCTGAGGGTCAAAAAATTATTTCCCCTCCACAAACTTCTTATTTCCCTCAACCGCCTTTCGAGCAATCCCATCAATCATACTTGGTGCAATCAATTTTAACCATTGTCCGAGCTTGCCTTTCAGCGTCATGATTTCGTCGCGCTTGCGATGCGCAATTGCGTTCACAATCAGCGTTGCACATTCGGCCACACTCATCACGCCCGCTTGATCCACTGGGTCAATCAATGCCGGTTTGCCATCGGCGCCGGTGGCGTTTTCGCGAATACCGGTGGCTACAAATCCGGGGTACACCATCGTCACGGACACGCCCGACTCTTCCAATTCAATTCGTAACGAATCAAAAAATCCGCGCATCGCGTGTTTGCTCGCGGCGTAGCCTGTGCGTGTGGGCACGCCGACGAGTCCGGTCAGGCTTGCGACGCCGACAATGCGACCGCGCGTAGCCTTCAAATGCGGCAACGCATAGTGCGTGCAATACACAGCACCCATGTAATTGACCTGCATGATGCGCTCCATGATCGACATATCGTGGATGTCTTGAAACTTCGCCCACATCGTCATGCCTGCGTTGTTGACGAGTGTGTCGATGCGGCCAAATTCGGTGATCGCCGCGTCAATAATTTTTTTGCAATCCGATTCAATTGCCACATCGGCGCTGACGATAATTACATTTGCGCCGCGTTTTTTTATATTCGCCGCCACGCGCTCAAGCTCGCTCATGCGCCGCGCTGTCAGCACCAGTTGCGCGCCTTCGTCAGCAAGTTGATAAGCGAGTTCTTCACCGATGCCGGTTGATGCGCCGGTGATGACAACAACATTATTTTTGAGTGGCATTTTTTATTTTTCTGTTCCAATATCAGGAATATGATTAAACGCAATCGCGATTTTGCCGTGATCAATCGCCCGATGCGCGCCGCCGAAATAGGCGGCGTGTTTTCCATACTTTATGTTCAACTTATCCAGCGTTGCGTTCAGTTTTTTGCGCTCATCGTCAGTGACAAACAGCCGCTGTGATTGCGTGCCTTCGGGTGTGAGGTCAAGCAGCGTCAAGCCGACTTGCAACGGTGTGGCGCTTCGTTTTGGTTTGTAGCTGGCCCACATGGATTCCAGCGCATGCAATAAATCGAGCGTGTCTTGCGTGTCGAGCAAACGTGTTTCACGCTCCCACGACGGCGCATTTAAAAACTTCACCTTCACTTGCATGCGTGCTGTGTAGTGCTGTGCTTTGCGTAATCGCATCGCCGCTTTTTGCGTGAGGCGATGCAGCACCGCGAACGCGTCCGCCGTGTTGCGCAGTTCTGGCGCCAGCACATGCGAATGGCCGATGGAGCCCATCTCGTTTTGTATTTCTTCCACTTCATGTCCGCGCAGTTTCGCGTAAAAACGCTCACCGCCTACGCCGCCCCAAACAGTACGAAGCTGCGTGGACGTCTGCCGATATAAATCCGCCATCGTCATGATGCGATGCTCATTGAGCCGTACTTCCATATTGCGGCCAATGCCGTTTAACGCGCGCAACGGTAGATGCAAAATTTTTGTCGGCACATCATGTTCTTCAAGCACCACTAATCCATCTGGCTTTTGCATGTCCGACGCCAGCTTGGCTAAAAAAGTATTCGGTGCCAAGCCGATTGAGACCTTCAAATATTCACCGACTTTTTCCGCTAGATTTTGTTTGATGTCTTTTGCCAGCTCGCGCGCACGCGCCACCGTTTTATAGCCCGCTGGCAGATCGCACACCATTTCATCAATCGATAGCACCTTGCGCACGGGCGCGATTTCATCCACCGCCGCGATCGCCTTGTGATGAAAATCGATATACAGCTCATGGCGCGCGACCACAAGCTGAATGTCCGGAATCGCTTTTTTTGCGTCGCCCACGTTGGTTAATGTTTTTACACCAAACGCTTTTGCTTCATAGCTCGCCGCGATCAGGCAAGTCGAATCTGCCAGCATCGGCACCACGCCGACTGGCTTGCCGCGCAACTCCGGGCGCGCCTGTTGCTCGCATGATGCGAAGTAGGAATTGAAATCAACTAGGAGTGAGGCGATCGACATAAAAACATTCTACGCCGATGAATTTTTGCCGTTCAAAAACTGTATTTGTATACAGCTTTATTTTTTAGCATCTAGTACTGGCGCGCGTTTTCAGGCATTTTTGCTCGATGAGGCCCGCCAAATGGCGCTCTAGTGCAGTGAATAAAAATCAGTTGCCGCCATAAATGTGGCAACCATTGTTTCCAAACCCGCACGATCTTCATCATCAAAGCGTGAAAGTTTTGGGCTGTCGATATCGAGCACACCGAGCACGTGGCCCTCAACAATGAGCGGAATCACGATTTCAGAATTCGACGCGGAATCGCAGGCAATGTGGCCAGGGAATTCATGCACGTTTGCCACCACAAAAGTTTTGCAATGAAACGCCGCATTGCCGCACACGCCGCGCGGTGCGGGCCGCACGGGGATGCGCACGCAGGCGGGCTTGCCCTGGAACGGGCCTAGCAGTAAATCATTGCCGCGCAAAATATAAAACCCCGCCCAATTCAAATCGTTGAGCATCAGATAAACAAGCGCAGAAAAATTTGCTGCGTTCGCCATCAAGTCGCGCTCCCCCGCGAGCAGGCCGCCGAGCTGTTTATTGAGATCAGAATAGAATTCGGCTCTGGAAGTCGCGACTACAATTTTTGCCTCAAACATCATCATCCTTGAGAAACTTTTGAATCGCATTTTAGCAATAAAAAAAGCCCGGCTTCTCTCACGAAAAGCCAGGCACCAAGGGGAAGGGTGTCAACTATTGCTGATAGTTGATAAATTTATTGTGTTGCAGGTACAACTACAGGTGCTGTTTGTTTGTCATGCTTTTGGCGTTTGATGTGGCGACTTTGCTTGTTTTGCATGTGCGTTAATTTTGCGCGTTCTTTCTTGGTTACGGTGCCGTCCGCTTTGGCATTTGCCTCAGCATTGGCTACGCGGGCTTGGCCGTTTTCAAGGCGGGTGGCTTCTTTGGCATTCAACGCGCCGGTTGCTACGCCTTGTTGAATGCGTGCTTCTTGCCTGGTTTCACGCGCATCAATTTTTGGTGTGTTGGTGCCGGGTGCGGCAGGAGCTTGGGCGAATGCCGTCGCGCTCATCAAGCCAGTCAAGATTGCTGCCAGAATAATTTTCGATTTCATGTTGAATCCTTTGTCGTTAGTTTGAGGAAGTAATCGTCAAGGCGCAGATTGTTCGTTA
>JANXWW010000150.1 GCA_025350945.1 Burkholderiales bacterium | reverse complement strand
ACGCATCATGGATATCAAAACACCTGGCTCGCAGGAAATGGAAAAAAACCGCTGGGAAAATTTGGCATTTTTAAATGCCAAAGACGAAATTAAATTCGTCATCACCAGCGAATTTGATTACATCTGGTCGAAAGCGCTGCTTGCCGAAAAAGCGCTGGATAAAATATGTCCCGTATTGTTTTCGCCCTCATTCACCGACGTGCCACCCGCACAATTAGCCGAGTGGATTCTGCGCGATCAACTGCCTGTGCGCATGCAGGTGCAATTGCATAAGGTGATTTGGGGTGAGACGCGTGGGGTGTAAGTAAATCCTCCCGCGCGCGGGACAACTTAAGCCTCTCCCCCTGGACGGAGGAGAGGTGGGAGAGAGGGTGATAGTCGCAAGTCACCATACTCAATCACCGAGCCGGTAATTAATGTATCTGACAAAATGAAAAAAGCAGTTATCTTAGTCTCAGGCGGTCTCGACTCCGCCACCGTCTTGGCCATCGCACGCGAGCAGGGTTTTGAAACCTACGCACTCTCGTTCGATTACGGGCAACGACATCGCTCGGAACTGGTGGCCGCAGCCCATATAGCGAAGGCCATCGGCGCGGCTGAGCATCGCGTGTTAAAGCTCGACCTCACTGGCTGGGGCGGCTCCGCACTAACTGATGCCAATATCGCCGTACCCACATCAGCCGCACCCACTGCGGGCATTCCTGTGACATACGTGCCCGCACGCAACACCATTTTTTTATCACTTGCATTGGCATGGGCAGAAACGCTGGGTGCCGTCGATATTTTCGCAGGCATGAACGCCGTCGATTACTCCGGCTATCCCGATTGTCGGCCCGACTACATCGCCGCGTTTCAAACCATGGCACGGCTCGCCACCAAATCCGGCGTCGAAGGCGGCGCAATCACGATTCACACGCCGATCATCAAAATGACCAAAGCCGATATCGTGCGCGAAGGCACGCGGCTTCGCGTGGATTACGCGATAACGGTTTCGTGCTATCAAGCGGATGCGTGTGGATTGGCGTGTGGCGTGTGTGATTCATGTCGTTTGCGGCGGGAAGGTTTTGCGGCGGCGGGGGTGGTAGATCCGACACGATATGCCTAAAATTAACTCTTGAATGCCATTTTTTTGCTGCTGAAATATGCGTAATCATGATAGATCGCACTAATCTTGCCTTGCCTAAACTTTCAATTGCTCGCAAATTTTAATATCAGTGTAGCGACTAATGAGTGCACCATCGTCAAAACAGTGCACGCTGTCGCTCAATGCCAAAGCGAGCAATTTATTCAGGGAACACTATTCATTTGTGGTTAAGAAGTAATGTATTGTCAACACAGAATCTCACGGGTACAAAGATTTGTACCCGTGGTGAATTCTAATAACGTTCGATGCTGTCTTTTCCGTCTTTGTAATGTGCAAAAGGGCGTGGAATGATGACGAGTGGCGGTAATCCAAGATATTCACGCTTACCTGCCTGCGCAGTTATTGTACTTGTGACCGCATCTACAGGCATTTCCGGTTGCTCCCTTAGACCAATATATTTACTTCTGTTCGCGTTGGTCATGGACCCGCCGCCCATACCAGGCTCATCGCCGTATAGCCTCGACATGACAGCAGCAGTCATTTCTACATCGCTCAAATTCTGAATTAAGTTGCGCCGCTCTTCGGTTTGCTCCTCGGCAGGCAAGCGCCGGAATTTCACTTGCATTTCTTGGAAGGTTCGAACGATTATCGCCGCCTGATAGGGCCCACCCCCATTCAAAGTTTCGTGAAGGGCTTGAATCGCACCATAAGAGTCGTTTTTTACCCCTGTCTCAAAAGCTTTTTTTGTGAACCTCGCTGCAAGATGAATTTTTGCGTTAATGTCACCATTTTTTGTGAGTACCTCGAGCTCTGCATCACTCGCATTGATAAGACGGTTGTATTCTTCAGGTGTTGGATACCCAAATTTATCCAGCCAATCAGCATCTTTTTCTGATTGCGCGTAGAGCCACCAATTTTTTTTGTCGTCATACATCATGTTTTTCATGCCGCCGCTTACTAGTTTGCGTGCACGCGTTACGCCTAGCAAATATGTTGTTGTAAACGTAGCCGGATAGGCAACATTGGCTGCAACACCACTGGCTAATGCAGGGGGCAATTTATCTGCAAGGGCCGCGGTATGGCTGACTGGCTTAGCTTCCACTTTCGAAAAAATGGGAGTCGGTGTATCCGGCTGATCAGAAATCGTTAGCCGGTCAGAAAACTGCTTATAAATAAAATACCCCGCTAGGACAAGGGCTGCCAACAGCAGCAAAAACTTTGCGGAGAATAATGATGGTTGCTTAATCATTTTATTTTCCTTAATTTAAGTATCACACAAATTCTTATCTTGTTCATCCGCGACAAGACGACAAATTAATCCGTTTTGTAATGTCTCGGCAAGTTTACCTGCTGCAGAACTGTTGAAATTATTTCCTGCGGGAGTCAACCTTAACAACTCATTAATAACGGTACCCAGATCGTAAGGTAATGTTGAGCTCGGTATCGGTACCGTCGTGAGACCAAAATATTGGGTAACTTGGTTAATACACGGAATATTTTGATTACACTTTGCAATAGACTCAGTATAGGCCCTTGACGCATATACCACCGCATTTCTCGGATCACCGTTGTATACACTTCTTGCATACGTCAACAAGGGCTCAGCCCACGCAGTCACCGATTCATAATAACCCGATACGTTAATCTGGTTCAGATACTCAGGATATTGTGCAACTTTATCTGGGCAACTGAGTTGTCTTTTCACGACACTCAGATAATTACATTTCATTTTTCTTTTAGCTGCACTTCTGTCGTCCGGGCCTTGGCCTGCTACTGAGGGCCGATCAGGTGAATCTATGCCTCGTATATATGTGTCAATCACTTCAATAGTTGGAATAGTTTGTTGTGCGTGAGCGCTTCCTTGACAACCGATAAACACCATTGATGCGACCAAGCAAAGCGTCAACACGTTCAAAATAGTTTTCATGCAATCTGTCCTTTTTTCAAAATTAAACAAAAAAGATTAAGGTACAGAGAGTGCGAGTTGACGCTCTAACTCATCGTTGTTGCTTTGAACAATGAGTAATTATGGCGTTTCACTAGCTAATTAAGTGTTTTTCGCTAGTTATTCCTAGTATGCAAGCCAGGGGGGGGTTGTCAAGCGTCAATGATAAATATTTTCAAATCAGGTTCTTCGACACACAAAGCGAACATGTGATGCTAAAAAAACGCTTGGCTTCAACTTGACGTGAATAAGCAGCAGAAGCTCAGCGCATATTTTGAATCGTGTTGATATCGTCGGGTATAAAATAAAGGTTGTTTTAAAAGCCTCATGACGATAAAAATAATCTGCGCAAAATAATGACCAACGCCTCCAACCTTGCCACAACCGTCGCCTGGTTTTCCTTCAGCGTCGCCTTCATCCTCGGCGCCATTTCACAACGCACGCAATTCTGCACGCTGGGCGCAGTCTCCGATATCGTCAACATGGACGACTGGACACGCATGCGCATGTGGGTGCTGGCGATGGCGGTGGCGATCA
>JANXWW010000121.1 GCA_025350945.1 Burkholderiales bacterium | reverse complement strand
CAACAACGCCAGCACGCCGCCATAAAACATGCCCCAGGCCATGCTCGTCCATATTGGATAGCCCAGCTTTTGCGTGCGTGTGGCCATCATGCTGCCCGCGCAGGAAGCGAACACCGAGAGCACGGTAAACAACGCACCGAGGGATACATTTTTGCTTGATGAGAGATGACCAAATTCGGGCCAGAACACGCAAACAATGCCCGCAATACCGAACGACGCCGCAACCGCTACGCGTAACGTCATCTGCGTACCAAAAAATATCCGTGCGGCAATCATATTGATCATCGGCATGCCGGAATAGGCGACGGCCACCATGCCCGACACGATGTAGGTCTCTGAGTAATAGACCAAAATATAACTAATGCAAAACATCGCTGCGCCGAACAAGGCGAGATCAAGGTGCTGGCGCGCAGAAAAGCGCAGCGACAAATTGCGCCAGCGACAAAATGCGAACAACACGGCAGCGGCCAATAAAAATCGATACGCGACCGACATTTCTGGCGCGACTGAACCCAATTGAAATGTAATGCCGATCCAGGTGGAGCCCCAGATGAGGACACACACGGCGAAGAGTTGCAGATTGGAGGTGGGCATACTGCTTGAATGAAAGAAGGAAACTTAATGCGCGCCGCCTCATTGAAGGCCTGAGGAGACGCGCATTCTACAGATAACGTATTCGAGCTACATTACTTCATCACACTACTTCATCGCACTACTTCATGACCCCCACCTGCGACAACACAAATGAATACGTGAACGCGATCTCTTTCAGATAATCATAACGCCCCGAAGCCCCACCGTGACCCGCATCCATATTGGTTTTGAGCAGCAGCGGGTTGTTGTCGGTTTTGAGCGTGCGCAATTTGGCGACATATTTTGCGGGCTCCCAATACATGACTTGGCTGTCGTTCAAGGATGTTTCCACCAGCATCGCGGGATAGGCTTTTTTCTCCAGATTTTCATAGGGCGAGTAGCTGCGCATATATTTGTAGGCGGCTGCTTCGGTCGGGTTACCCCACTCCAGATATTCACCCACCGTGAGCGGCAGCGAGCTATCGAGCATGGTATTCATCACATCCACAAACGGCACTTGCGAGACCACTGCCTTGAATAAATCAGGGCGCATATTGGTGGTGGCCCCCATCAGCAGGCCCCCGGCACTGCCGCCCTGAATCACGAGTTGCATCGGATCAGTATATTTTTTTTGCACCAGATATTCGGCCACGTTGATAAAATCACTAAAGGTATTTTTCTTCTTCATCATCTTGCCGTTGTCATGCCATTGCTTGCCCATTTCGCCGCCGCCACGAATATGCGCAATCGCGTAAATCATGCCGCGATCCAGCAGCGCCAGACGTTGTGAACGAAACGCGAGCGGCATGGAAATCCCATAGGAGCCATAGCCATATAGAAGCATGGGTTGCGGACTATTTTTCTTCAGTGCGCGTTTGTACACCAGCGAGACAGGCACCATCGTGCCGTCTTTGGCTTTGACCATGATGCGTTCTGATTGATAATCTTTCGGCTCGTAACCACCGAGCACGGGCTGCTGTTTTTTCAAGGTGCGTTCGCGGGTATCGACGTGGTAATCGAATACCGAATTCGGTGTCACCAGTGAGCTGTAGTTAAAACGAAATAGCTTGGTATCGAACTCTGCGTTTTGCCCAGGCGATGCTTCATAGGCTGCTTCGGGAAAGGTAATGTCATGTGGTTTTGCGGTCCTCACATCGAACACGCGCAGCTTTGGCAAGCCCTTGGTTTTTTCTATTGCGACAAAGAAATCCTTGAATACATCAACACCGTCCAGCTTCACATCGGCGCGATGCGGAATAATTTCTTTCCAGGTCTTTTCGTTTGCTGCACCCTCAGCAGTTTTCACCAGCCGGGAGTTGCGCCCTTTGTCATTGGTGACAATATAAAAATCGGTGCCGTGATGATCGATAAAGTATTTGATGTTTTCTTTGCGCTTCATGTACATGGCAAATTTAGCCGTCGGCAAATTGGCGTCGAGCAAATGCTGCTCGGTGGTTTCCGAACTTTCGGCGGTGAGAATGATGTAGCCGTGGCTACGCGTGATGTCGATATTGATCCCGTACAACTCATCCTTTTCTTCGAAGATCAGCTCACTATTTTTGTCGCCCAGTCTATGGCGAAATAATTTGTCGCTGCGCTTGGTGGTGGCATCTTCGGTCACATAGAAAACAGTGCTGTTGTCATTCGCCCAGGCCACCGAGGTGACGCGCTCGGCGGTATCAGGCAGTGTGCTGCCGGATTCCAGATTCTTGAAGTTGAGTGTGTATTGGCGAAAGCCAATAATGTCGGTGGAATACGCGAGCAGCTTGCCATCGCGGCTGACCGCCATCGTGCCAATGGCAAAAAACGGTTTGTCTTTCGCAAGCTCGTTCGCGTCGAGATAAATTTCTTCTTTTGCATCCGCGCCAACTTTTTTGCGCGAATAAATCGAATACTGCTTTCCCGTTTCCGTGCGCGAATTATAAAAATAATCGCCCCGCTTGTAGGGCACATTCTCATCGGTTTCCTTGATACGCGAAAGCATGTCTTTATAAAGCGTTTCCTGAAAATCTTTTAAACCGCCCAGTACCGACTGCGTGTAAGCATTTTCGGCTTTCAAATAATCGATAACCTCCGGGCTCGATTTTTCGCGCAGCCAAAAATAATCATCAACGCGCTTATCGCCGAAATTTTCAAAAATTTTCGGCACTTTATTTGCAACGGGCGGCGTGGTCATATTCGTCATGGATGGTGGTTTCTCAACGGGCGGCGTTAGTGCATTGGCGACGGGAAATAAAAATGCGGCGGCAATAATCGCAATTGAACAAATTTTCATAAGGTTCTCAATATGGCGTGAAGCCCAGATTATAAACTGACCGCCTCACTGAACTTGCGCAATGGGGTTACGACTTGATACAAATGCCGCCGAAACAGCGTAAACGCGGCGGCTGCAACCGCGTTGTTTGAGCATGGTTGCAGTAACGAACAATCTGCGCCTTGACGATTACTTCCTCAAACTAACGACAAAGGATTCAACATGAAATCGAAAATTATTCTGGCAGCAATCTTGACTGGCTTGATGAGCGCGACGGCATTCGCCCAAACCACTGTTGTACCAGGCACCAACACGCCAAAAATTGATACGCGTGAAACCAGACAAGAAGCACGCATTCAACAAGGCGTAGCAACCGGCGCGTTGAACGCCAAAGAAGCCACCCGCCTTGAAAACGGCCAGGCCCGCGTAGCCAATGCTGAGGCAAATGCCAAAGCAGACGGCACCGTAACCAAGAAAGAACGCGCAAAATTAACGCACATGCAAAACAAGCAAAGTCGCCACATCAAACGCCAAAAGCATGACAAACAAACAGCACCTGTAGTTGTACCTGCAACACAATAAATTTATCAACAATCAGCAATAGTTGACACCCTTCCCCTTGGTGCCTGGCTTTTCGACAAGAAAAGCCGGGCTTTTTTTATTGCTAAAATGCGATTCAAAAGTTTCTCAAGGATGATGATGTTTAAGGCAAAAATTGTAGTCGCGACGTCCAAAGCCGAATTCTATTCTGATCTCAATAAGCAGCTCGGCGGCCTGCTCGCGGGGGAGCGCGATTTGATGGCGAATGCAGCAAATTTTTCTTCGCTGATTTATTTGATGCTCAACGATTTGAATTGGGCGGGGTTTTATTTTTTGCGAGGAGACGACTTGGTGCTCGGTCCTTTTCAAGGCAAGCCCGCCTGCGTGCGCATCCCCGTGCAGCCCGCACCGCGCGGCGTGTGCGGCAATGCGGCGTTTCATCGCAAAACTTTTGTGGTGGCAAACGTGCATGAATTCCCTGGCCACATTGCCTGCGATTCCGCGTCGAATTCTGAAATCGTGATTCCGCTCATTGTTGAGGGCCACGTGCTCGGTGTGCTC
>JANXWW010000404.1 GCA_025350945.1 Burkholderiales bacterium | reverse complement strand
AAAAATCAAGAAGCCTTTGTTTGTCGTACAAGGAAAAAATGATCCACGCGTGCCCTACACCGAAGCGCTGCAAATCGTTGAGCAGGTAAAAAAGCAAAATGTGCCAGTATGGTTTTTAATGGCTAACGACGAAGGCCACGGATTTGCCAAAAAATCGAATCAGGATTTTTTGTTTTACGCGCAGATTAAATTTATGGAGAAGACGTTGTTGCAGTAATGTAGCGAGAGACATAAAGCGCCCCGTTGAGCGCTTTTTTTCCGTACCCTTATTTACCAAACTGCTCTTTTAAGAACGCCAAAACCTGCGTATAAAGATCAACATTATTCTCCAGCTTTCCGAACCCGTGCCCCTCTTTGGCTTTGATAACGTGGGCTTTGACAGGGTTGCCTGCCTCCGCCAATGCACGTTCCATTCGTTTGATTTGAGGTAGCGGCACACGGATATCATCCTCACCCGAATATAAAAACACGGGGCGCTTGATTTTTGATGCATGAAACACAGGTGAAATTTCTTTCACAATCGGTTCACTCAAATCATTTACGCCAAGCACTGATTTCCATAAAGTTACACCTGCTTCATTGCCTGCGGTGTCGCCGTCTCGAGAAGTTAGTTGATATTTATAGTCAGTAACAGCCAAGCCCGCAATAGCGCACTTCCATATTTCGTTGGAACGAATCAGCCCCTGCAACGCTGCATAGCCGCCGTAGCTTGCGCCAGAGATGCAGGCATTTTGCGGGTCGACAAAGCCCTGTTCGATCCCCCACTTCAACGCATCTTCATGGTCGTCTGACATCGCTTTGCCGACAGCACCAAAGCCTGCATAGAATATCTTATTACCCATACCGGGCGTTATGCGGAAATTGGGGACGATTACCGCGTAGCCGCGCGAGGCGAAGAGTTGTCCTTCAGCCACACCAAATCCGCCGCCCCAATAATCGGCACGCGCAAACGGGCCGCCATGAATGTGCACAATGGTCGGCAATTTGGTTCCTGGCTTATAACCCTTGGGAAGAAAGTAATAGCCGGGAATTTCCAGGCCATCGCGGGTTTTGTAAGTAAAGGGGCGTTGTTCTACCAGTTTTCCGTCGAGCCAAGGGCGCGATGCACCGATTTCTTCAAGTGTTTTGGCCTCCTCATCATAGATCAGCCAGCGCGTCGGCGTGGTGTCTGAATATGAGCTGACGATCATGCGCTTGCTCTTCGGAAAGCGGCGAAAGCTGTTAATACGGTCTGGTAATGACTTATCCAGTGTTGCTTGCGTTGCGGCATATTTTTCATCCAACCAGACCCTTTCTGGCTTGCTTGCGTTAACCGCGTAACCCAGTAGCTTGTCTGTATCAGGATCAGTTATTACGCCGGCCACTGCTCCAGCTAATGCATCAGCGCCCATGTCAAAGATGGGATGTTGAGCAATTAGCTCACCGAGTTTTTTCGCTTCGGGATCGAATCGAAAGACAGCCATGTTGTTGCGCCCAATATCGCTGGCTACTTCAAGTGTTTTATTATCCGCTGAGATCGCTAGTGGAATAATTTTGGGGGACTTATTGGCTTCATATCGCGCAATCTCTCCCCATGGAGAGTTGGCGTCTTTGCGGTAATAAACAACTTCAGTTAATTTATCGCGAATTCCTGCCGTAACAATCCGAGGCACCATATTATTATCCATGATCCAGCGGTCGGTGCGGTCAGTAGGGCGCCCTTGGGTGAGCAAAACAAATTTACCGGTATTCAGATTCAGACGATAGAGATCAGTCGAATCGGCTGAAGTCATATTGCCAGAAGCGATGATTTCATTATTGTTGCCGGGTATACCGCGATAAAAATCAAGGCTGCGGAAAATAAACTCGTTCCTGGCCCGCGTTTCTCGAACGGTCGGGGAAAGGCGACGAAAATCTTTACCGTCGCGATTGACCACAAATAAACCGCCGCCGTCGAATTGACCCGGACCTGTGGGCGAATTGAATTGGCCTAAAGTAAACACTAGGCGATCATCGCCTATCCAGACAGGGCTCAGTACATCGTAATCAGCGTAACCGGTAAGAATATTACCTTTACGAGTTTCTAAATCAATCACCACAAGATTCATTCGGCCTTTTGCAGGCACGGTTGCAGCCATATACCTGCCATTTGGTGAGATGTTAGGACCGTTTAATTGTGGCTGCCGAAAGAGATCTTCAATAGAAGGCGGGGCTTCAATTGGCAGTGACTTTTCCACTGCTGTTTGTGCGTAAACGTACGAATTACCGACAATTGCAAGTAGTGCAATTACCAACTTCCAAAGCTGAAATATTTTCATAATAGTTTTGCCAAAGTTAGATGGTAGGATGAGTTTTGATGTTGATAAGCTGCCAAATTTGCATACGAAGTCTAAGTGGCTCAATGTATTCTGGCAAGTGGAATTTTGTACGCGGAATGGCGAGCTAAAATTATAATTACTCTCGTTATTTTCGTTCATTTCTGCGTCGTACTTTTCAACATCGGCGGTCTTTTCGCGATTTGGATAGGCGCATGGCGCAAATGGAATTGGGTGAGAAATCGTACGTTTCGCACACTGCACCTTGGACTGATTTTGTTTATTGCCGCAGAGGCAATTTTGGGGATTGCCTGCCCACTGACCGTGCTGGAGGATTGGCTGCGAGGAGCTGTACGCGAACGGGGCTTTATGGCGCGCTGGATTCATTCGTGGCTGTATTGGGATCTGCCATCCTGGGTTTTTATTGTGGTGTATTCAAAATTTGCTGCGCTGGCGGCGGCGACTTGGAAATTAGCGCCCCCCGCCCGCATGACGAAGCTCTAATACGGACGTGGCTTTCGGGATATTTATGGCTGCAAGTGCACGCTAAGACTAGCACTTGAAAATATCTAGCTTAGCAAAATCTAACGCGATCGCGTAATCTACTTCGCCATTTCAATCTTGGAACTTTCCCGATGATTAGCACTCTTATACGGAGAGTGCTAAAATGTTATATTGAAGTATTGAGTTAAGAAGTTGCAACGCTTGCATCTGACGTTTTCAGATGTGAATATGCGGAAATTTTAATTCCCGCCCGTGGAGGACACATTAATGACCACCGCAACCCTGAATTTACCCGCGCTGTCGATTGGCAGCCTTGAAAACTATATTTCGGCTGTGAACCGAATTCCGCTGCTGACGCCTGAACGTGAGCATTCACTTGGCGTGGCGCTCAAGGAACGCGGTGACCTGACGGCTGCATCCGAGATGGTTTTATCGCATTTACGCTTGGTCGTATCGATTGCGCGCAACTACGCGGGTTACGGCTTGCAACAGGCAGATTTGATTCAGGAGGGCAATATTGGCTTGATGAAAGCCGTAAAACGCTTCGACCCTGACCGCGGCGTGCGCTTGGTGTCGTTTGCGATGCACTGGATCAAAGCTGAAATGCATGAGTACATCCTGAAAAATTGGCGCATCGTGAAAGTGGCCACCACTAAAGCGCAACGTAAATTGTTTTTTAATTTGCGCAGCATGAAGCCGAATTTTGGCGCGTTATCACCAACGGAAGTGAAATCTATCGCACGTCAATTAAATGTGAAAGAGACTGATGTTTCTGAAATGGAGCAGCGTCTTTCGGGGCAGGAAATTTCCTTGGAGCCGCTAAACGACGACGATGAAAATTGGGTAAGCCCGATTGCGTATTTGCAGGATGCTGCGGTGGATCCATCGGAGCGTTTGTCGGGCATGCAAAAAAACGCTGCCGCCACCGACGGCCTTCGCGACGCACTAAATAGCCTGGATGATCGGAGCCGACGTATTGTTGAGTCACGCTGGTTGCGTGAGGGCGAAGAGTTGACGCTGCATGAATTAGCGGACGAATACGGTGTATCCGCCGAGCGGATTCGCCAGATTGAAGTGAAAGCGATGCAGAAGATGAAATCGTCTTTGGCGGCTTATCAGGCGAGTTGACTTAGTCAAGCTCAAGAAATACAAAAGGGCGCTTGCAAAGGCGCCCTTCTTGTTGGCTCATGTAAAAAAACGAAAATTATTTCGCTGCAATAACCTGCATCTCGACCTTATAAGCAGGTTTCGCCATTTTCGCTTCCACCGTCGCGCGTGCGGGTGTGTGACCCGCAGGAACCCATGATTCCCAGATTGCATTCATGCCTGCAAAATCAGCCATGTCAGCGATGTAAATCGTGACCGATAAAATTTTCGTTTTGTCGCTGCCCGCTTCGGCCAATAGTTTGTCGATGGCGGATAAAACTTGTTTGGTTTGGCCACGAATATCGGCGCTGGTGTCGTCGGCGACTTGACCGGCGAGATAAATAGTTTCACCGTGAATCACCATATCCGAAAGACGTGGGCCAATGTGAAAGCGCTGAATGCTCATATAGAAATCCTGTTGTCTAAAAATTAAAGAAGCCGTTTAATGTCAACCGCGATTTGCTCATGCGTCAAACGCCCATAGTCGATAAAGAGCCGTAGCGCACCCTGCGGATCAAAAACCAGCATGCCCGCGCTGTGATCAAGGGTGTAGCTATCTGGCGTCTTGCCTGGCTGTACGCGATAAATAATTTTGAAATCGCGGGCGATTTTTGCAGTCGCATCATCATCACCGTAAAGCCCCAAAAAACTTGCGTTGAATGACGGCACATATTTGGCGAGCAATTCCGGCGTGTCACGCTTGGGGTCAACAGTGACGAACAAAACTTGCAATCGCGCACTATCAGGCCCCAGCTTTTCCATCACCCGTTTCATCTCGGATAGCGTGGTCGGGCATACGTCCGGGCAATGTGTAAAGCCGAAGAAAACGGCCACCGCCTTGCCATGAAAATCAGCCATCGTGCGCGGCTTGCCGTTGTGATCGGTCATGCGGAAATCGTTGCCGTATCCCTTGGCACCGGTGATGTCGACGGCGTTAAACGGCGGTTTGGCGGGCTCGCACGCCACCAGAAAAAACACTGCGGCGAAGATGGAAAAAAACACGCGCAACGTCAGCATCATCTAGCGCAATACCAATGGGGCGTAATGATCGACGAGCAAGGCTGCGAACAGTAGCGATAAATACAGGATCGAATACGCAAATGTTTTCTTCGCCAAGGCGTCACTGTATTTGCGAAATAATTTCACCGCCAAATAAATAAAATAGCCATCCAATGCCAACACCGCAAGCAAATAAATCATGCCTGCCATTTTCATTGCAACGGGCAGCAAGGTACATGCGACCATGATGAAGGTATAAAGCAGCAGATGAAGTTGCGTAAATTCATTACCATGCGTGACGGGCAGCATCGGCAGACCTGCTTGGGCATATTCCTTCTTGCGATACAGTGCCAAGGCCCAGAAATGCGGCGGTGTCCACGCGAAAATAATGAGGAACAGCAACATCGATTCAGGCGAAACGGTATTCATCACCGCTGCCCAGCCGAGGATAGGCGGCATGGCGCCTGATGCACCCCCGATCACGATATTTTGCGGTGTAGCCGGTTTTAAAATCACGGTGTAAATTACGGCGTAACCCACAAAGGTGCCGAGCGTAAGCCACATGGTGAGCGGATTCACAAACTGATGCAGTGTCAATAATCCTGCGCCACCGACAATGCCGGCGAGGACTAAAATTTGCCACGTTAAAATGGAACCTGCCACGGTGGGACGGGCACGCGTGCGCGCCATTTTTTTGTCAATTTGCTGCTCGACCAAACAATTGAATGCGGCGGCGGCGCCCGCAACCAACGCGATGCCAATAGTCGCCGTCAACATTAGCGGTAAATCCCACGCAATGCCCACCGGATAGGCGAGCATCATACCGATCATCGCCGTAAAAACAATGAGTGCGTTGACGCGCGGCTTCGTCAGTTTTAAAAACTGAACGAATATATTTTGCTGTATTGAGATCGCTAAGTCAGACATGTTTTGATTCAAGCACTAATCGAAAGTTAACTGTAATTGGATTGCGAACGCAGCCGCAAATTAATCACCACCATCCACGCCACCAGGATTGCCGCCACACCATTGTGTCCCACCGCAACGGGCAGCGGCAGACTAAACCAAACATTGCTCAGCCCAAGTAATAACTGCGCGGCGAGCAGGCCAAGCAACATTTTCGATGCCCGCTTTCCCGCTGGCAGCTTCATCAAACTGAACGCAAAACTGCCCAAAATCAAGGTAACGATCACAGCACCCACGCGATGCGCCCAGTGAATTGCCGTCAGCGCTTCCAGTGTTAACAAGGAACCATCTGGCCCCACACCCAATGGGCGAATGACATGAAACGCGTTCGCAAAATCCATTTTAGGCATGAGCTGGCCATGACATGTTGGTAAATCCGCGCACGCAAGCGCCGCATAATTGGTACTCACCCAGCCACCCAACACCACCTGCGCAATCACAACAATTAACGCAACAACAGCAAAACTCTTTAGTCTCGGCGACGCTATTATACCTTCAGCCCATTTGCCGTTTATGGGTTGGCGCACAAGGAGCCACATCAACAGCGCGAGGATGGTGATGCCACCAATCAGGTGCGAGGTCACAATCGCTGGCTTGAGCAATAGCGTCACCGTCCAAGCACCCAGCGCCGCCTGAAAAATCACGGCACTCGCAATCACTGTTGGCAACACAATGGATTGCGCCCACAGCCGACGATTGCGCCACGCTGTAAAC
>JANXWW010000422.1 GCA_025350945.1 Burkholderiales bacterium | reverse complement strand
TCATTGCTTGCGACCTGATAGTTTGAATCCCGTCGCGATGATCTTGGCATCATTGATTGAATGTCCAACTTGTTCACCTAATTAACTTATTTATCATTTACTGACACGCAAAATTTGCCTGTGTTTGTGACTAAAAGGGTTTGATCCCTCCGTATGTTTCCTGACCGCGTTTTATCCGGCATGCGCCCCACCGGGCGTTTGCATTTAGGCCATTATCATGGCGCGTTAAAAAATTGGGCGAAGATGCAGCACGAATACCCGTGCTTCTTTTTTGTCGCCGACTGGCACGCGCTGACCACCCACTACGAAACACCCGAGGTGATTGAGCAATACACCTACGACACCGTGACGGACTGGATAGCGGCGGGCGTTGATCCATCGCAGGCAACATTATTCGTGCAATCCAAAGTGCCCCAGCATGCGGAACTCACGCTGCTGCTATCGTTTTTCACGCCAATTTCCTGGCTGGAACGCGTGCCGACATATAAAGATCAGGTGGAAAAGCAGGCGCAGTATGGTCGCGATTTAACCACCTATGGCTTTCTGGGTTATCCGTTAATGCAGGCGGCGGATATTTTGATTTATCGCGCGAATAGCGTGCCGGTGGGTGAGGATCAGGTTTCGCATATTGAACTCACACGCGAGATCGCGCGGCGATTCAATCATTTATTCGGGCGCGAAAAAGGCTTTGAAGAAAAAGCCGAAGCGGCCGTCAAAAAGCTCGGCTCGAAAAAAGCCAAACTCTATAACGAATTACGCACCAAATATCAGCAAGAGGGTGATGATGCCGCGCTGGAAGCGGCGCGCGATTTGTTGGGCGACGTGCAAAATTTGTCGATGGGAGACCGTGAGCGCCTGTTTGGTTTCCTCGAAGGTGGTGGCAAAGTTATTCTGCCTGAGCCACAAGCGGTGCTCACGCCGACCGCAAAATTGATCGGCCTGGATGGACAGAAAATGTCCAAGAGCTATGGCAATACCATTGACATGCGCGATACGCCGGATGCAATCACGACCAAAGTTCGCAAGATGCCGACTGATCCTGCACGCGTGCGCCGGACTGACCCGGGCGATCCTGAAAAATGCCCGGTATGGACGCTGCACCAAGTCTATTCAGAGCAAACGGTTCGCGATTGGGTGGTAGCTGGTTGCAAGAGCGCAGGCATTGGTTGTCTGGAATGCAAGCAGCCGGTTATTGAGGCCATCATCGCTGAATTAAAGCCGATGCGCGAGCGCGCGGCACCGTTCGAAGAAGACCCGACTTTGGTCAAAAATATTATTGCCGATGGCTGCGAAAAAGCGCGCGATACGGCTGAAGAAACAATGCGCGATGTGCGCGATGCAATGGGATTGAATTACCGATGAGATTAATTTGTTCAGCATTTTTTTCTGCTTTTGTTTTGGCTTCTTGTGCGGCTACAACGCCACCTGCTCCCGCCACAAATGCTAATGCGTCTGCACCTGTAGTTGCACCTACCGCTAATCGCGCAGAGCCCGTTAAATTGCCCGTTGGTAAATCGCAATTTGAATTCATTGATAAAAAAGGTGATGCCACACGTCCCGTAAAAATCTGGATGTTCGTGCCCGAAACCTGTGACACGACATGCCCGCTGCAATTTGTGATGCATGGCGTGAAAAGAAACGGCGAGGAATATCTTGATAACTGGGTGGCGTTTGCGAAAGAGAAAAAATTTATTGTCATCACGCCAGAATTCAGCCGCCAATATTTTCCCGAAGATGAGGATTACATTCTTGGCCGCACAACCACTGAAAAAGATGCGAACAAATGGGCATTCGCCGTGCCCGAACATTTGTTTGATGAATTGAAATCACGCTACGGTTTTGGCGCCGAAACGTACCGCATGTTTGGTCATTCAGCAGGCGGACAGTTTGTGCATCGCATGCATTTGTTTAATCCGCAGCATCGTGCCAGCCCAATCATCGCAGCAAATCCAGGCTGGTATACCGAATTCGAATGGGGCATGTTGTTTGCGGCGCAGTTTAAATATCCGTACAACACCAGCGGTTCGACAATTAATGAAGCGCGCACCAAGGCAGCGTTGAGCCGCCCTTTTATATTGATGTTGGGCGATAAAGACACGGACCCGAATGATCCCAATCTGAATAAAACGGCAGGTGCCAATTTGACCGGTTTGAATCGCTATGCTCGCGGACAAAATTTTTTCGAGAATGCCAGACGTGCTTCACAGCGACTGAATGTGAGCCTTCCGTGGCAGTTGCAAGTCGTGCGCGGCGTCGCACACGACAATGCAGCCATGGCCGCCGCAGCAATTAAATTAATGTACCCCGAAGCAAAATGAGCACGCACATGACAGCTGCGCACTCAGGTGCGCACTCAAGCGAACACGCGGCACAACATCAGTCGCAACCATCGCTTGACATGCAGATGCCGATCGCCCGTATTCGCGGCGAAGTGATGACCGAAATGCCGACGGATTTATTTATTCCGCCGGATGCGCTGTCCATCATTCTGGAACAATTTGAAGGCCCGCTTGATTTATTGCTTTATCTGATTCGCAAGCACTCGGTGGATATTCTCGATATCCCAATGGCGGAATTAACGCGCCAATACATGAAATATATTGAAGCGATGAAAGATACGCAGCTTGAACTCGCGGGCGAATATTTGCTGATGGCGGCGATGTTGATCGAAATTAAAACGCGGATGTTGTTGCCACGCCCGCCGAAAGAAAATGAAGCCGAAGGACTGGACCCGCGCGCTGAACTGATTCGCCGCCTGCTCGATTATGAACAGATGAAAGCTGCCGCACTCGCCATCGATTCGATGCCGCGCAAAGATCGCGATTTTTCGATTGTGGATGTGTTGGTTGAACAAAGTCTGGTGAAGCGGGTTCCAACTGTATTGGTTGCAGATTTAACCGAAGCCTGGCGCGTCATTTTGAATCGCGCGAAAGCCACGCAAAAACACCGTGTGGGCCGCGAAGAACTTTCAGTGCGCGCACATATGAGCCGCATTTTGCGCGAACTGAAAGGGAAAGGCTTTTTGAAGTTTGATGAACTGTTCACGCCAGAAGAAGGCGTCGCAGTTGTGGTGGTGACATTCCTCGCAGTGCTGGAAATGGCGCGCGAGTCCCTGCTTGATATTACCCAATCGTCACCGTTTGAACCGATTTATGTCCGGCTGCGCGAGAGCGATGCGCCACTGCTGGAAGCAGCAAGCAGTTAATTGTCATGCAATGTCAAATAATGCATCTACGCATGTTGCTCGCATTTTTCTCTTCGCATGCAAACCTAAAATTTTTAATCCAGTAGCAGCCTCCAATTGCAGCCCGAGGGTTGCTGCGAAACCGTTTTTGAAGTGATAAACAAGATGTCGAATGAAAACCAAAATTTGAATAAAACTGCTGATGCCATTCCGCATGCGAATGAACCAGAAGCAGCTCCTACGCCGCAAGCGGCGCTCACTATTGTGCCACCCGCCACCGATGAGAATACAGACGCGGTGGGCGTTGAGGCCGGTCACGAGCTGACCGAAATGCAGCCTGTTTCAATGCAGCCCGCGATCGATCTTAATGAAGCCAAGCGCGGGCTGGAAGCAGCGCTGTTGGCCGCTTCTGAGCCAATGCCTCTGCAAGAACTGAAGAAAATATTCGAGGGCGAATTGAATGCCGATATTTTACGCAATTTGCTTGATGAGCTGCGCGCCGAATGGGCAGAACGCAGTGTTGAATTGGCGATTGTCGCGAGCGGTTATCGCTTTCGCGTCAAGCCGGATTATCAAAAATATATTGATCGCCTCGCCAACGAAAAACCGCCCAAATATTCGCGCGCTGTGCTGGAAACGATGGCGATTATTGCCTATCGCCAGCCCGTCACCCGCAGCGATATTGAAGATATTCGTGGCGTGGCCGTTTCGCCGCATATTTTAAAAACGCTAGAAGATCGCGGCTGGATCGATGAAATTGGTCACAAGGACGCGCCTGGCCGCCCCGCTCTTTTTGCCACCACCAAACACTTTCTGGATGATCTGAATCTGCTTACGCTGGATGAATTGCCGGCATTGCACGAACTGCAAGCCACACTGGATATGTCGCAGGCAGGCGCGGCGTTGCATGCGGGTGCCGAGAGAGGTGACGAAACGACACGTGACGAAACACTTGCATTACCAGGTGTTGCACAGGTTGAGGGTGGCATCCCTGTATCAGCAGAAGAAAAAAATTCCACGACCCAGAATATCGATGCAGACGAAGACACAAGAAACAAAAACACAAGAAACGAAAACGCAAGTAATGAGAGTGCGGGTCAGAACGAGAACGAGACCCCGGAAAGCGCAGGCGAGGAACATGAAAATCATCGGCAAGAACCCGGAGCAACATCATGATTAAGCGTGCGGTGATTCGCGCCCCGGCGCGAGGCTATGTGGACGGGCGCTTTATCGGCGAAGAAAAAGAGTCGTCCGATTCGAGCGCAAACGCAAACTCAAACGCACGAGGCAAGGGCCGCGGCAAGACGGGCACGGGACGCCGCGGCAAAGCGGCAGATAGCGTGCTATCCGGCGACAGCATCGGCAATACCACCGCCAAACGTCGAACACGTGGCGGCGTGGGTAGCAAGGCACGTACCGCTGGTGCCGCAGGTACAGGTGGCAGGACGCGCAGTGCGGGTGCTGCAGCAGGCCAAGGCACGCGCACAGGCGCAGATGGCCGCAAGCGTGCGCAGGGTGAGGGAGCGGGCCAAGGTGCAGGCCAAGGCCGCGACCCCAATAGAGCCAAGGGCCGTGGACAGGGGCGGCGTGGGCCAGGCCCGGCCGCCGTGGGTGCGGGTTTGGGTACCGCGCCGTTTGGCACCAGCCCGTTTATTTCCGATCAAGACGCAGCGCCTCGCGGGGCGAGCCGTACCAAACAACGCCGTGGCAGCACGGGTAAAAAATCACCGTTCCGCACGGGCAGCGCCATCACGGCAGCCAATACATTTGCGCAAGAATTTTCGCCAACACAGGGGTCTGATTTACGTCGCTTAGGCGACGAAGCCAAATCGGGGCAGTTTGCCGAGGCGCTCGCTGCAAGCGCCAATGTAAAGCGCGAACGTTTGCACAAGGTGCTGGCGCAATCAGGCCACGGCTCGCGGCGCGATATGGAAATCATGATTTCCTCTGGTCGTGTGATGGTCAATGGCATTGTTGCCACCACCGGCACGCAGGTCGCACCGGGCGACAACGTATTGATCGATCAGCGCCATGTGAAGCTCAAATTTACCGAAGACATGCCGCGCGTTCTGCTTTATCACAAGCCCGAAGGCGAAATTGTCACCACCAATGATCCGGGCAATCGCATCACGGTATTTGATAATTTGCCGCGCGTTGAAACCGGCAAATGGGTGGCCATCGGGCGGCTCGATATCAACACCTCCGGCCTGCTGATTTTTACCACCAGCGGCGAGTTGGCGAACCGCTTTATGCATCCGCGGTATGAGGTTGAGCGCGAGTATGCGGTGCGCATTCTGGGCGAGCTGACGGAAGAGCAAATGAAGCAATTGCTGACCGGCGTAAAGATCGAGGAAAGCAGCAAAGGCAATAGCAAGAATGTAGAAGATGACGATGATCGTTTTAATCGCATGAATGCCGATGATGAAGACGACATGATCGATGATGACATCTACGATATTGATGAGGAAGAAGACGCTGCACCAAGCGCCGGAAACGTAGTCGAACACGCACAAGAGCACAGGAATGTGCAACGTGCCGAAGAGGATGAAGATCGGCAACCGTTCGATAACCAACCAGCCCAACACCTACTATCTAACGATCAACCCGTGGAAGATCACCCTTTCGAAAATCAGCCCATTGACGCAAGATTTTTGGGTAATGCAGCGAGCGCACCTGCAACGTTTGCGCGCAATGAATTGGCGAAATTTGATGTGATTGAAAAGCGTGGTGGCGAAGGCGTAAATCAGTGGTATCACGTGGTGATTCGCGAGGGTCGCAATCGCGAAGTTCGCAAAATGTTTGAGTCGCTGGGCTTGACCGTATCACGACTAATCCGCACACGCTTTGGCAAGGTGGAACTGCCACCGCGCCTGTTGCGTGGCAAGATGATTGAGCTGGAAGAAAGCCAGGTTCGCAGTGTGCTCGCGTCTGCGGGCATGAAAGTCGAAGGTCCCGTTACACCATTGTCGTCACGCGGCAAAAATGCCGGGCCGCGGGCACCGGGTGCACCGCGCGCGCTGTTACGTGATGCTCGTGATACGCGTGATGGTCGCGACGCACGCGGGGGACGTGATGCTCGCACTAATCGCGAAGGCGGGGAGGCGCGTCCGCCCCGTGAACAAAATCGACAACGCGATCCCAATCGCTCGCGTCATCAAACCCCGCGCACAAACGCAGATGGCACCATCATTATTGCTGCCGACAATACCGGCATTCGCGGCCCCAACAATCGCAATCGCCGCAATGCGCGCAGTGGCGAGCGCAACAAGATTCCACGCGATGCCGTATCGGGCGAGATAGGCGCTGCAGAAAATGCTGCTTTTGTCGCTCACGATTCGATGGGCAGCATCAATATCGACACACCGCTGAGCGCCACTGGAGATCCAGCCATTGACAATAACGCCAATCGCAATCGCGGCCGTGGTAACGCTCGCGGTGGGCGCGGACGTCGCTCATCAGGGCCGCGTCGCGATGGTGGTTTGAATCCGGGCGGGATGGATGCAGTATCCGCTACGGAAGCATCTGGCAATCGCGTTGAAGGCGGCGAAGCGGGTGCCAATCAGGCCAACGCGAGTGCAGACTCAACACCCCGCACTGACAATCGGCCTCGCGGCAAATCACGACGTACTTTCCGTGGCCGCAGAAACACGCATACTGGTTTAAATACGGGTGTGGGGGCGGGGGCGGGTGCGGGTGCAGGAAACGCAGATGGCAATGGAAATAACGATGGTGGCTCAGGCAACTCTGGTGGCAACATCGAATAACGAACAACGACATCAACTGAATAGTTGATGTCGTTTTTTGCTAAACCGAAACCAATTCTTCGCGGGTGATTAAAAACACCACCTCACCGCCCACGCTGGTTTCCACCCAAGTTAGCGGTAACCCTGAAAACGCTTGTTCCACGCCTTCACGATTGAAGCCTGCTTCGATAATCAGCAAACCGTTTTTGTTGAGGAATTTCGGCGCGTCTTCCATGATGATGCGTACATGATCGAGCCCATCTTTGCCGCTTGCCAAGGCCATTGATGGCTCGTGCAAATATTCTTGCGGTAATGCTGCCATTGCTTTTGCGGTGACATATGGTGGATTCGAGATAATCACATCGTATTTACGGCCTTTGAGTTTCGTGAACATGTCAGACTCGACCAGTTGCACACGCTCGTTAAGCTCATAATCATTGACATTCCGCGCGGCGACTTTAAGCGCATCTGCGGACAGATCAACCGCATCCACCGTCGCCTGCGGAAACGACAGTGCGGCCAGAATTGCCAGACATCCAGAGCCCGTGCAAAGATCAAGCACATGCCTGATGCGATTCGGCACCAGAATCCACGGATGCAAATTTTCGTGCAGCATCTCGGCAATAAACGAGCGCGGCACGATCACATTCGCATCCACATAGAACCGCAGCGGCCCCAGCCACGCTTCGTGCGTCAAATAGGCGGCGGGAATGCGTTCTTTCACACGTCGCTCAATAATTTTCAGCACCTTGTTGCACTCCGCGCGCGTGAGCGTGGCATCGACAAAGGGGTCGAGATTGTCGAGCGGCAAATGCAGCGTGTGCAAAATCAGATACACCGCCTCATCAAACGCGGTAGCTGAACCGTGGCCAAAAAATAAATTCGCTTCGTTAAAACGGCTGACGGCGAAACGCAGAATGTCGCGCGCCGTACCGAGCTCGTCGTACGCTGCTGGAAAAAAATCAGAGTTCTGTTTAGACATTTTCAGATATTATTTTAGAAGATTTTTTGTACGCTTGTTGTTGAGTTAATCAGCAGATTTTCAAGTGCTAAAAAATAAACATTATGCAATTTCTGAATGTCGGTCAAAGCTACGTGTTCATTCAGTTTATGAATTGTCGCATTGACCGGGCCAAATTCGGCGATCTCACTACATATATCTGCTATAAAGCGTCCATCGGATGTGCCGCCCGCAGTCGATAATTCTGGCGTGATCCCTGCCACCTCGCGAATCGCCGATGTCAGCGCTTCAACCAGCGCGCCACGCGGTGTCAAAAAAGGTTTACCGCCCAGCGTCCACGTAATATCGTAATCCAATTGGTGCTTGTTGAGCATGGCTTCTACGCTCACCTTCAGGCCATCCGCCGTGCTGGCAGTGGCAAATCGGAAATTAAAATAGATTTCTACCGTACCCGGAATGACATTAAATGCACCGGTACCGCCGTGAATATTGGAGACCTGAAAAGTTGTTGGTGGGAAATAGTAATTGCCGTTGTCCCACACCGTTCCGGCCATTTCTGCAAGCGCCGGAGCCACCATTAAAATCGGATTTTTTGCCAAGTGCGGATAGGCAATATGTCCCTGCACGCCCTTCACGACAAGCCTTGCAGAAAGCGAACCACGACGACCATTTTTGATGGTGTCGCCAAATTTTTCAGTCGATGAAGGCTCACCGACGATGGTGTAATCAATGCGTTCGTTCTTAGCTTTCAGCCAATCCACCACCTTGATCGTGCCATCGGTGGCCGGGCCTTCTTCGTCGCTCGTTATCAAGAGAGCAATCGAACCTGGATGGTCAGGATATTTTTTAATAAATTGCTCAACTGAGGTCACGAATGCGGCAATCCCGGTTTTCATATCCGCCGCACCGCGTCCGTATAAATTGCCATCGCGCTCGGTCGGCGTAAACGGATCAGTGTGCCATTTATCGAGCGGTCCGGTGGGCACCACATCGGTATGGCCGGCGAAACACACCAACGGTTTTGCGCTGCCATGGCGCGCCCACAAATTACTCACACCATTTGAATTGAAATGCTCGAAACGAAATCCCAGCGGCTGCAGCCGCTCGACAATCAGCGTTTGGCAACCCGCATCATTCGGCGTGGTGGATACACAACCTATCAGCGCGCGAGTGAGCGCAAGTGTTGGGTCGTCGGTTTGAGCCATCACGCGGACGAATTACTGCTCACCGGGCCAATAGCTGCACCGTTGCGGGCCGCCATCACCGGGCCGACGCGATCTTCCACATATTTTTTTAGTGTGGGTTTTAACCGCAACATGAAAAAAAATTCGGTCATCACAAACAAGGGGCCAATGGCCAACCCCACGATGTCATCAACAAACGCGGGCTTTACACCCTCATATTTATGACCCACAAATTGCAACACCCAACCCAAAACAAAAACGACCGCGGCAATAATCAAGCCGCCAGATTCACTTGTTTTCGCAGTAACCAGCGATGCAATCGCAGTGGTAAAAAAAAGATAAATTACCATCGCAAAACCGAGCGGGCGATCCAGAATCAGGTAGTAAATCATCGCGGCGAATGCAACCAGCCAGCCCGCATGTACCGGTCCAAAACTGATTTGCGCAAACGCCAAAATGACACCAAACACAATCATGGGAATACCGACAAAGTGCGTATTGATATTGCGCTGGTCGCGATGGTACGCGGCGTATTGGGTGATGTGTTGCTCGAGTGTGCGCATGGTAATTCCCGTGACGAAAAAGGTACAACTTATTGTCGCATTTTACGTGCGCTACCGAAAGCACTCAGCAACAACATAAGTTAACACCAGCAACAGCGCGGCAATTGAAGCATTTATGGCTGATGAGGCCGGTAAAATGGCGTTCTGCATATTTTCACTTCGCCGCCCGCATCACCAGCGCCACACCCGCTGCGGTGACAAATAATCCGGCCACACCGAGCCATGCAATGGATTCGCCGAACAGCACAAACGCCATCACCGCCGTCACGCTCGGCGTGAGAAAAAACAAACTCGCGACTTTCGATGCGGCACCGCGCCGAATCATCACGTATAACAAACTGATTGCGCCAATTGACAGCACCACGGCGAGCCACAGAATTGAAAACATGAATTGCGGCGTCCAATCGATTTTCATGGTCTCAAAGATCATCGCCAGCAGTAACACAACAACACCGGTTGCCGAATATTGAATCACTCCGCCAGTACGCAAATCCATATTCGCGCAAAAGCGTTTTTGATACAGCGTGCCCAGCGTAATGCCTGCGAGGGCGATGCCCGCCACGCCTAGTGCCGCCCAGTTGGTAGTACCGAGCGCATATTTGCTCACAATCACCAGCGCCACACCGACCATGCCGAGCGCCATGCCGAGCCATTGTTTAACATTGAGTCGCTCGTCCAATAACAGCTGCGCCAACACCGCCGTCAATACCGGCTGCAGCCCCGCAACCATCGCGACAAATCCCAGCGGCAGTTTGAGTGTGATCGCGTACAAGACGCCTGATAAATACGTGGCATGCACCAGTAATCCTGCCACCGCAATATGCGCCACTGCACGCATACTGGTGGGCCACGGCGCACGCGTGGCGAGCGAAATGACGCTCAAAATGCTGACCACGGCGACCATGCGCACGAACGTTAGCGTGAACGGCTCTGCGAATGGAATGCCGTATTTCGAACCGATAAAACCAGTGCTCCATAGCAGCACAAAAATGGCGGGGGCAAAATTTATCCAGGAGGCACTGCTTTTATTTATTAAAGTCATCATAAAAACTGAATGAAATCCGAATAGGAAATGAGGGGAAAATATGTGTGTCTGCTGATTGATTGCACACTTCAATTATTGAAATTAGATTATGGGTGAGGAATTATGTTTTCAAACTTCAAACACTTTTGCCTTAATGTCAACGTCGGTGTCAACGACAGTGTCAACGGCAGTGTCAAAGACGAAGATGAAGGTGAAAATATTGCCATCAACGGCGTGATCGGTGGCAGCGGCCCCCCTCTCTTGCTGCTGCACGGTTATCCGCAATCACATCTTATCTGGCATCGGGTGGCACCTGCTCTTGCAGAACGCTATACGGTGATCGCAACCGATTTGCGCGGCTATGGCGCGAGCAGCAAGCCGGCTGGCCGCGCCGATCATGCCAATTATTCAAAGCGCGCCATGGCAGGCGATCAGGTTGACGTGATGCGCCAGCTTGGGTTTGAATCGTTTTACCTTTGTGGTCATGATCGCGGTGCGCGCGTTGCGCATCGACTTGCGCTTGATTATTCTACATGCGTCAAAAAACTGGTGATGCTCGATATTTCGCCCACGCTGGCAATGTACGAGCAAACGACGATGGAATTTGCGCGCGCGTATTGGTGGTGGTTTTTTCTAATTCAGCCGACGCCGTTTCCGGAGTCAATGGTGGCAGGCGCGCCCGAAACATATCTGCAGAAAAAAATCGGCTGGGGTCATGCCGGGCTTACGGCGTTTACCGACGAAACATATGCGGCCTACCTTTCCTACGTGAGCGATCCCGCCACCATGCACGCCATGTGCGAAGACTATCGCGCCGCGGCATCGATTGATCTGGAACACGACCGCGCGGATCGCAACACCGCTAAAAAAATCGCCTGCCCCACGCTTATATTGTGGGGCGAACATGGCGTGATCAATCGCTGCTTTAAACCGCTTGAGGATTGGCGGCGCGTAGCGATAAATGTGCAAGGCCACACAATGCCGTGCGGGCATTATATTCCGGAGGAGGTGCCGGAACGGCTGGTAAAAAAACTGACTGATTTTTATGGCACGGCGTAATAGTTGTAGTCGAGGGTTGTAATCGTGCAGGCAGGGCTTGGATACAGCCAGGATACAACTTGTGCACGAGACTTGTGCACGAGATAAGTGACGCGCACCAGTTAGCGCTGCGGTTCGAGTAGAATCAGATGCGCACGAAAAAGTCATCGTTTATTAGAGATTATGAGGAGAACAGTTTGAATATAAGAAACCCAAAAGATTTCTGGTCAGGCGTGTTGTTTGCCGCGATTGGATTTGCGTTTGCGATCATCGTCAAAGTTTACGAATACCCGATGGGTACGGCGAGTCGCATGGGCGCGGGATATTTCCCGTTTGTACTCGGCAATATTTTAGGCGTGATGGGCTTGGTCATCATCGCGAAGGCGTGGGTGAGTAACGGCGGGCCGGTCAGTAAATTTGCTTGGCGACCTCTGATCTGGGTGCTGTCCGCGTTCGTGATTTTTGGGCTCACCGCAAAGTGGTTGGGGCTGGTAATTGCGATTGTGTTGCTGGTGATGATCTCCTCATTTGGTGGTCATGAATTCAGACTGAAAGAGGCGCTAATCTCGAGCGCGATTTTGGCGGCGGGTTCTATTGCAGTTTTTGTGTACGGCTTGAAATTGCCGTTCCCAATCTGGCCTGAATTTTTAGGTTAAGGGAGGCGACATGGAACAGTTATTTGCGAACCTTTCGCTGGGCTTTGGTGTGGCCCTGACAATGAACAATTTGCTCTATTGCCTGATTGGTTGCCTGCTCGGCACTTTGATCGGCGTGCTGCCAGGTATTGGGCCGGTGGCGACCATAGCGATGCTACTGCCCGCGACATTTGCGCTGCCGCCTGAATCATCGCTCATTATGCTCGCTGGCATTTATTACGGTGCGCAATACGGTGGATCGACCACCGCAATTTTGATCAACATCCCCGGTGAATCATCGTCGGTGGTGACTGCACTCGATGGTTACCAGATGGCGCGGCAGGGCCGAGCGGGACCGGCCTTGGCAACGGCTGCGTTGGGTTCGTTTTTTGCGGGTTCTGTTGCCACATTTTTGTTGGCGGCTGCCGCGCCGCCGCTTGCGCAACTTGCATTTAAATTTGGCCCCGCTGAATACTTTTCGCTAATGACTTTGGGCCTGATTGCCGCCGTGGTATTAGCGCATGGCTCAGTGATTAAAGCGATTGCGATGATCCTGCTGGGATTGCTGCTTGGCCTGGTCGGTACTGACGTGAATTCCGGCATGGCGCGCTTCAGCTTTGGCGTTCCCGAGCTATCCGATGGTATTGGTTTTGTCGCGGTGGCAATGGGTGTTTTTGGCCTTGCTGAAATCATGAAAAATTTGGAGCAGCATGAAGGCGAGCGCGAAGTTTTCTTGAATAAAGTAACTCACTTGTGGCCGAGCAAGCAAGATTTTAAAGATGCGACACCTGCTGTGTTGCGCGGCACAGCGCTCGGTTCGCTGCTCGGTATTTTGCCGGGCGGCGGCGCGGTGCTCGCCTCGTTTGCGGCCTACACGCTTGAGAAAAAAATTGCCAAGGATGCATCTAAATTCGGCAAGGGTGACATTCGCGGCGTGGCCTCACCGGAATCCGCCAATAACGCCGCGGCACAAACTTCTTTCATCCCGTTACTCACCCTCGGCATTCCGCCCAACCCGGTGATGGCGCTGATGGTCGGCGCGATGATTATTCAGGGCATTCAACCTGGACCGCAAGTGATGGCGGAACGACCTGAATTATTCTGGGGCATGATCGCGTCAATGTGGGTGGGTAACTTAATGTTGGTGGTACTGAATCTACCGCTGATCGGCATCTGGATCAAATTGCTCACCGTGCCTTATCGCCTGCTCTATCCAGCGATTTTGGTGTTCTGCGCGATTGGTGTTTATTCGCTATCGAACAGTCCGTTTGACGTGGTGATCACGGCCGGATTTGGTTTCCTCGGCTACTTGTTCGTCAAGCTGGAATGTGAACCCGCGCCGTTGTTACTGGGCTTTATTCTCGGCCCGATGATGGAGGAGAATTTGCGTCGCGCCATGCTGCTGTCACGTGGTGATGCGAGCACTTTCGTCACGCGTCCGCTCTCCGCATTTTTGTTGGCGGTGGCCGCAATATTACTCATCGTCATCGCCCTGCCCGCAATTCGCAAAAAGCGCGAAGAGGCGTTTGTGGAAGATTAATTCTCTTCGGCAAGATTAACGAAAAAGCCCCGCCACGGCGGGGCTTTTTTGTACGCCGTATCTGAGCGAAGCCGCG
>JANXWW010000387.1 GCA_025350945.1 Burkholderiales bacterium | reverse complement strand
TATTCTACGTAGCCTGGCAAGTAATGGATTACATTGGTGGTGGACAAAATTGAAAATTCAAATATCGCGAAACGACTGTCGCGGCGGGGATGACTACGCGATGACGTACGCGCTCTGGAGCATGGGCCTATGAATGCGCGTACCGCATCCATGACGGGCCAACTCAAAATAACGATCACCCAAGGTCTGCAACGAACCGCGCTCGATCAAGCGGAGCAAGCCATCTCGCGCGCGCTACAAATCGGTACGTGCCCAGACGCAAATGTGCTGCTAGAAACAGCGCTTGAGCTGGCAACGTTTGACGTTGACAAAAAACGGCAATTAAAATCAATGCTAGATGCCGCGCGATTTTTTTATATTTCGGGCAATCCGGAATTCGGTCTCACACTTAGCATTCGTGCGCGTGAACTTGCAGTTGAAATTCAGGACGAAACATCCGTAGGTGCTGCGCTTACAGTTTTGGGCGTTTGTGCCGCAGATACTGGTAATTTGCCTATGGCAATGGAAGCCTACTCAGAAGCGTTATCTCTCGCTCAGAAGAACGATGATTTTGTGAGGGAAGGTAAAACGTGGCACAACTTAGGTACTGCACTCATGTATAGCGGGCTCTATCGTGAAGCTATTGAATCCTTCAATCGTGCACTTTTTATTGCGAATTCTCTACAAGATTTTGCATCTGTAGCTGCTCCCCTTCACACCAACATAGCGCTTTGCTTTCTTCATCTTGATGAAATTTCTCAAGGACTTACCGCAATTAACAAGGCAGCAGAGCTTTCACACGAGTCAACCGACACAAACTCCATTTTGGATCGTGTCCTCATGGAGGGAAATTTCACGCGGCTATTAATTGAATTGGAAGATTTTGATGGCGCATTAGTACACGCTAAAGCAGCGCGACACTTTGCGTTGATAGCGCGATCAACACGAGCGGACATTTTTGCGTCCGTCGCTGAAGGACTAGCAGAAATTTTCTCAGGGCATGCAGACGTCGGCATTTCGCGCTTGACGGCCTCCCTCCAACGTGGCATTGCCCTTAAAGTCACCATCCGCGAAGTTCTCGTCGCCCTCGTAAAAGCCCACGAACACATCGGCCAGCACGACAAGGCGCTCGAATATCTGAACATGATGCTCGAGCAACAGCGCAAGACCCAGGCCGCCAATGTTCTCCAGCACGTCAAACGCCATCTGGAGCAACTGCACGTCGCGGATAAAGATTCACCGATTGAGGATGCCTCACAGATTATCAAAAAACTCCTCACCCGCGCAGAAGTGTTTGAAGGCCGGGTGGCCAAGAGTGAATTGCAGAAACGTGACCAGCAATTGTTTGTGGCGCGAGTGGAAGTGATGGAGCGTTTGGCCGTGGCGGCGACGCTTTGTGAGGATCGTTCTGGTGAGCGGGTGTATCGCGTGGGTCGGCTTGCCAGCTTGCTCGCGCACATGCTGGGCGAGGACGATCACGCTGTATTCAGGTTGGAGGTCGCCACGCGCCTGTATGACATCGGCAAAGGCAGCATTCCCGACAGCGTCAGGCACAAGCTTGGCGCGTATACGCCGGGTGAATATGGGCTGATGAAGATGCACACCGTGATCGGTGCCGAGCTGCTCGCCAAAAGCGAGATCGCCGAGCTACAAATGGCCGAGCAGATTGCGCGCTACCACCACGAACGCTGGGACGGCAGCGGCTATCCCGAAGGCCTCAAAGGCAACGCCATTCCGCCGCCTGCCCGCGTGGTCGCACTCGCCGATGTGTTCGATGCGCTCACCCATCAGCGCCCCTATCGTGACGCCTTCACCATTGATGCCGCCATTGAAGAAATCAGTAAAGCAAGCGGCACCCAATTCGAGCCGCGACTGGTTGAGCCTTTCATTAAGCTAATCCAGCTATTGCGCCGTGAACAAATTGCCGATGAGCACGGTAATCTGCCCGCCAATCTGGATGACTTGTTGGGCCAGTCGGCCAAGGCATCACCGTTGCTGATGGCGCGCCAAAAGATTTGGGCATCCATTGATTCCGTCGCCAAAGCAAAGCAAGCGTTGCTGGGATCGCCACTGCTTAAATCCAGTTCAGCCAGTTCAGACAAATCAGCCAAGCTGATTGAAACCTTAACCCCCACTGAGCGCGAAGTATTTAAATGGGTGCAGCTCGGCAAAACCAATCCTGAGATCGCGCAGATATTGGGCTCCAAAACCGCCACCATCAAAACGCATGTGCAACGGATTTATAGAAAGCTCGGCATCAATACTCGCGTGGGGTTGGCGCGGCTGGGTGTTGAATAGCGGCTGATTGGAACTTATTCCAATATCGTACCGTGATGGCCTGCTACGTCTCCTTCCCCCGTAGCCGGGGGAAGGGGTGGTTCGGTGATTTGATCAACAAGTCGCATCAATTACCAAGCACTACACCAGGCGCTCATTTTTATGTCAATCTACACCAATAGTATGATTATCAATGCATCCCTTGGAGGCCAAAATGGGCACCACTCGCAAGACCATTACCGTCACCGACCAGCAAGACGAGTGGATCAAGGCACAGATCGCGGCTGGTGATTTTACCAACGACAGCGAATACGTTCGCGATTTGATCCGCCGCGATCA
>JANXWW010000364.1 GCA_025350945.1 Burkholderiales bacterium | reverse complement strand
GATGTGTTGGAGGGTTTGAACAAGGCGATTGATGAAGCCGAAGCGAATTACCAAGGCCTCGTCATCTGGCAGACCGAGCCGCCGTACGCAGCGGGTGCGAATCTGGTTAAGGCGCTCGAATCCTTGCAGCAGGGCCGCTTCGATGAATTTGAAGCGATGGTGAATGTTTTCCAGCAAACTTCGCAACACATCAAATACAGCTTGATACCGGTCGTGTCTGCCGTGGATGGTTTGGCGCTCGGCGGCGGCTGTGAATTTGTAATGCATTCAGATCGCGTGATTGCCTCACTCGAAAGCTATATCGGTCTGGTGGAAGCGGGGGTCGGTTTGCTGCCTGCCGGTGGTGGTTTAAAAGAAATTGCCCTGCGCGCGGCGCTGAACGCGCACGGCGGTGATTTGTTGCCTGAAATTACCAAAATGTTTAAGCAAGTGGCGATGGGTGAAGTGTCGAAATCAGCATTGGGCGCCAAAGAAATGGGCTATCTGCGTTGGCGCGATGTGATTATTTTGAACAGCAACGAATTGCTGTTGGTGGCGCTGGAAAATGTTCGTGCGATGGCGGCATCTGTCTATCGTCCACCGCTGCCGCCGACGCAATTTCCGGTCGCAGGCGATACCGGCATTGCCACGCTTAAAATGATTTTGGTGAATATGAAAGAGGGCGGTTTTATTTCGGAACACGACTACGAAATCGGCACGCGCATCGCGGCCTGTTTGTGCGGTGGCGAAGTGACGCCCGGTTCGATGGTGGATGAAAAATGGATGCTGGATTTGGAGCGCCATCACTTTTGCGAATTGGCCAAGATGCCAAAAACGCAAGACCGGATCGCGTTCATGCTGAAGAATGGAAAACCGCTGCGGAACTAAAAAGTTCCCGCCCGCGTTTTCGTTACCTGTAAATTCACTGGAGAATCAAAATGAAACAACTTCAAGATGTCTACATTGTTGCTGCTGTGCGCACGCCGGTGGGCAAAGCGCCGCGCGGCATGTTTAAAAGTGTTCGCCCGGACGACATGCTCGCGCATGTATTGCGCGGCGCGATTGCGCAAGTGCCGGGACTTGATCCGCATGACATTGGTGATGTGGTCGTTGGCTGCGCGATGCCGGAAGGCGAGCAGGGCATGAACGTGGCGCGCATCGGCGTGCTGCTCGCGGGATTGCCTGATTCCGTGCCGGGCGTGACCATTAATCGCTTCTGTTCATCTGGCGTGCAGGCAATCAGTATGGCCGCAGACCGGATTCGCGCGGGCGATGATGATGTGATGATTGCAGCAGGCACAGAATCGATGTCGATGGTGCCGATGATGGGCAATAAAGTCGCACTCGGTAGCAGTGTTTTTACCAATAACGAACATGTGGCGATTGCTTACGGCATGGGCATTACGGCCGAGAAAGTCGCGCAGCAGTGGAAAGTGTCGCGCGAAGAGCAGGATGCCTTTGCGGCTGCGTCGCATGCAAAGGCAGCGGCGGCGATTGCCAGTGGTCATTTCAAAGCCGAGATTGTGCCGTATGAGATTGATACCGCGTCGCCCGATCTCGCCAGCGGGCAAATCAAACATCGCAAGAAAATGGCCGACACCGACGAAGGCCCGCGGCCGGATTCAACGGTGGAGTCGCTTGGTAAATTACGCGCAGTGTTTGCGGCCAAAGGCAGCGTGACGGCCGGCAACTCATCGCAAATGTCGGACGGTGCAGGTGCCCTGATTTTGATGAGCGAAAAAGCGCTAAAAAAATACAACGTGCAACCGCTCGCGCGTTTCGTTTCATTTGCGGTCGCCGGTGTCCCTGCCGAGATTATGGGCATTGGCCCGATCAAGGCGATTCCAAAAGTATTAAAGCAGGCGGGCATTAATCACCAAGATCTGGATTGGATTGAATTGAATGAGGCCTTCGCGGCGCAATCACTCGCGGTGATTAAAGATTTAGGTTTGGACGCATCAAAAATTAATCCGCTCGGCGGTGCCATCGCACTCGGCCATCCGCTGGGTGCGACCGGCGCCATCCGCGCCGCAACGCTCATTCACGGTATGCGTCGCACCAAACAAAAGTGGGGCATGGTGACCATGTGTATTGGCACCGGCATGGGTGCGGCTGGCTTGTTTGAAGCGTTGTAATGAATGTTCGCCAAGTTACTGACTTTGCGTTCATTTGTGAGTGTTGTATTGCTGCAATGCAGCACTGGAAAAGCGATTACCTGCTGATAATTTTGCTGTAAAGTTCTCGACAGAAACGTGAACACGATTTGATCTTGGTGCAAAGCATCCTTAGCACTTTGATCAGACATGGATGTGGGTTGGCGCAGCTTGCATTTATAAATTTGTTATTGACGTTATAAAAATCAGTGATTCACATAACACCTTCCTAGGAGAAACCCCAATGAGTACCAACAAGCAAAGCCATCGCGCTTTTTTACCAGCGGTGAAAGTGTCCGCAGTTGCCGTTGCATCCACTATCGCATTATGTTTTGCAGGTGCTGCCAACGCGGTTCAGTTCACGTACGACAGCGGTGTTACCGGCAGCTTTGATACCACGCTTTCCTATGGCTTGTCGATCCGCGCCCAAGCGCCGATTAGGAGTTTGATTGGTATTGCCAATGGTGGCGCATCGCGATCAGTCAACGAAGACGACGGTGATCGCAACTACAAGAAAGGCACGCCGTTTGCCAACGTCGTCAAAGCGACCAGTGATCTTGATTTGAAATATGAAGGCTGGGGGTTTTTTGCTCGCGGCACGTATTTTATCGATTTTGCGAACCGCAATAAAAGCTTTTTAGGTCCGATTGGCAAGGAGCGTGTGGGTGAGGATGGACGCATTCTCGATGCATTCTTCACCAAGAGTTTTGATATTGGTGGCACCAAGCTGCGTCTGCGCGGTGGCAATCAGGTGATTTCCTGGGGTGAGTCCACTTTTATTCCGAACAGCATCAACTCGATCAATTCAGTTGATTTGGTGAAACTGCGTACACCGGGTTCGGAATTAAAAGAAGCTTTTTTGCCCACATCCAGCCTGCTTGCTTCGCTGGAAATCTCCAAAGCTGCCAGTGTGGAAGCGTTTGTGCAGTTCAATCATGATCGCACCAAGCTCGATCCGCGCGGTTCGTATTGGAGCAACAACGATTTTGCTTCTGATGATGCGAACCAGGTGTTTTTGAGCTTTGGGCGTCGTAATGATTTAACGGGGAAGCCAGCCACCAATCCCGTGCCGCCGACAACGCCCGGGCTAGGTGCGCCAGCGCAGGCGCTACTGGGAATATTTGACCCTGCCGCCGCCATCTGGGCACCCCGTGCCGCAGACAGAGACCCCAGCGATCATGGTCAATACGGCATGGCTTTTCGCTACTTGGCAAGTGAGCTTAACAACACCGAGTTTGGCTTCTATTATTTGAATTATCACAGTCGAATCCCGTTTTTGTCAGGTACCAAAGGCACGGTAACCTCTGGTTTGACGGGTACTCCATTAGGCACAGCGGCAGGGCAAACCGGTACCGCAAACTACTACACCGAATATCCTGAAAACATTCGTTTGCTAGGCTTCTCATTTAATACCCAAGGCCCGATTGGTACTGCGTTGCAGGGCGAAATTTCGTATCGTCCGAATCAACCCCTAGCCATCGCCGCGCCTGAGGTGCTATTGGCGGCTTTGGGTGCGCCCAATTTGCTGACGGGTTTCCGCACCATTCCCGGCACAGTTGACGCGGCTGCGGGTCGTCCATTTGGTGCTTCTGCGGCGGCTTTAGTGCCCAACGGTACGCGCTTGCAAGGCTGGGAGCGTGTGAAAATGATGCAAGCACAAATGACCGCGACCAAAGGTGTGCCAAACATTCTGGGCGCAGATCAGTTTGTATTTGTGGGTGAGATTGGTTTCACGAAATATATCGGCCTGAATAGCAACTTGAAATTCAATGGCCCCGGCGTCAGCCTGCCCGCCACGCAAGAAGGTGCGGTGGCAGGCCAAGCGGGCTCGGTGCAAACCGAAGGGTTTGTGACTGAAAGTTCCTGGGGCTATCGACTGGTGACACGCGCGGAATATCCGAATTTGTTACTCAACGCCAACGTTGCACCGCGTATCGCTTTCAACCACGATGTAAGAGGCGTTTCGCAAACTTTCACGCAAGGCGTTAAATCGGTATCGCTGGGCACCAACTTTGACTGGCAGAAGAAAATCACGCTTGATTTCTCCTACACCAATTTCTTCGGTGGTCGTACCTTCTGCGGTACAGATCGCATCACCAATGCAGGGCAAACAGCGCTCGGTGCACAGATCAACGGCGTAGCCGCGCTGGGCCGGGCACCTCAAGGCGCAAGCTATTGCACGAATTCGAATCCGATTCGTGACCGCGATTTTTATTCGATCGTGGCGACCTACTCGTTTTAGAAAATACATTCGCTGGTTCGGCTGCAATGTTTAGTCGAATCAGCGGGTCAGTCGGCTGTTTTATGATTGGAGCGTTATGCACGTTATGCACGTTATGCAATTGGGTTGCTGGAAACAAGCTAAACCAGCTTTATCCCAAAGCGGCAAAATTAACCATCAGGAAAAATGCAGCATGTGACAAAAGATCGCAACTGCGAGCAACATAGAATTGATCAAAACCCATAATCTGGAGGAAAAAATGAAATTGAAACGATTGACGATGTTAATGTCGGCAGCGTTGGGCGCACTGGTGATAAGCACCACCGCGCACGCGCAACTTGCTGGTGGCGATTTAGCCAAGCTGGGTACCACACTGACCCCATTGGGTGCTGAAAAAGCAGCAAATGCGGCGGGTACTGTTCCTGCGTGGGACGGCGGTATTACCAAGCCACTTGCTGGTTACATAGCTGGCGGTGCCTACCCCGATCCTTATAGCGCTGATAAAGAGCTATTCACAATCAATGCGGGTAACGCAGACAAATACAAAGACAATTTGTCACCAGGTCAGCTCGCGATGCTGAAGCAATATCCGACCTACAAGCTCAAGGTTTTTCCAACCCATCGCAGCGCTGCATTTCCGGCGGCCCACTATGCCGAGACCAAAGACTGCGCGGCAAAGGCCAAATTAGCCGCTGGCGGCAATGGCGTGGTGGGATGCACGGGCGGTATTCCATTCCCGATACCGAAGAACGGTAACGAGGCTATCTGGAATCACTTGCTGCGTTATGTTGGTGACACGTTTGCGATGAACTGGTCGCAGGCGGCGGTAACCTCCGGTGGTGATTTTGCACTTGTAAAGTTTGAGTACGAATATGATACGTCGTATGGCAATCTTTCCAAGAAGGCGGCTGACCGTGAGCCCAACAAAAAACTCAATTATCTGCAAACAACAACAGCACCCGCACGACTGGCGGGTCAAATTTTGCTGGTACACGAAACGGTAGACCAGGCCAAAGAGCCGCGCTCCGCCTGGACCTATAACCCGGGTCAGCGTCGTGTTCGTCTGGCGCCGAACGTTGCTTATGACAATCCCGGCACGGCCGCAGACGGCTTGCGTACCAATGACGATTTCGGAATGTACAACGGTGCCACGGATCGCTATGAGTGGAAGCTGATTGGCAAGAAGGAAATGTACATTCCTTACAATTCCTACAAACTTTCTGAATCGAATGTGAAGTACAGCGAGTTGTTGAAGCCGGGTCATGTCAATCAGGATCTGGCGCGCTATGAGCTGCATCGCGTATGGGTGGTAGAGGCGACTCTAAAGCCCGGTACCAGCCACATTTATTCGAAGCGCGTTTTTTACATTGATGAAGACAGCTGGGCTGTTGTTATGACCGACAAGTATGATGGGCGTGGTCAGCTCTGGCGTTTTGCTGAGCAGCACAGCGAGAACTGGTACAACGTGCCAATGTGGTTCGGCACAGTTGAAGTGCACCATGATCTGCAATCGCGTCGCTATATTGCAATGGGTTTGCGTGCAGAAGAGACGAAAATTTATGACCCTACGATTAAGCGCACGTCGGCAGATTACACACCGCAAAATCTGCGAGGCACGGGTACTCGGTAAGGCGGATAAATCGGCTTGACAAACTTTTGGGGGCGATCACGCAGTCGTATGCGAGGTTGCCCCCAAATGCGTTTTGCAGCAGCCCGTTTAAAAATGGAAAACTTTATGATGCAAAATAATTTATTTATGGCTCTGAATATGTTGGTACGCCCTTCTGTGCGTCAGGCGCA
>JANXWW010000334.1 GCA_025350945.1 Burkholderiales bacterium | reverse complement strand
ACACGTGCGCGCAGGCAGGGGTGCGTATCGGCGGCGTCGGATGATTCACGCCACGCCGCAGACAGTCGCGGCTGTGTGGCCCAATCTGCGTAACTCATTCCAAATGCGGTGCGCATGGATGCAAATGGCAGAAATTGGGGCGCGAGGTGAACGTCAGCCTGTTTATAAAATGTTGGCCAGAAGCGCTCGGCAATCCAGCGGGAAAGCAATTCACCGCGAATTAAGCCCGTAGCGTTGTGCTGCGCGCCCGCGAGATCGCTCGCGGTTTTATCGGCCTCATACTCCTGCTGCCGCGAAAGCACGAAGGTGTAGGCATCATAGCGCGGCATACATCAATTGATGCGCCCAACTCGCATCGGCCATCTCGGATACCTGACGATAGAGCGCTAATAATGTGCGACGCTGTCGATAAATCCACGCACCCATTTTGCCATGATCGCCACAAAGATGACCGTACTCGTGCGCAACGGTGGCGAGCATTTCCTTTGGCGTCACGCCGAGCAAATAAGGCAGGCCCAGCAGCAAATAATTCGTATGTCCGCCGAATAAACCGAAGCGTGGTAACTGCATAATTGCCGCGTTGTATTCATCAAAAATCAGCACATGATGAGTCGGCGGGCCCTTTAATTTTTTACGCATTTTGTCGATCACCTCAAACAAGCGCGGCGCATCTGCGCGGGTAATGGCCCGACCCTCGGGCGGTGAAAGCCGCATAAAAAACATGCGGATCACGACGTAAAAAACCGGCACCATCAGCAGCGCAAAAATGCTGAAAATTATGAGCATGCGCGTTTTGTGATGTGCGTGCGCGTAGCTAATGCCCCAATAAGCCGCAGCAATAATTACCACCAGCGAGGCAAACAAAAGCACATACGCTGACACACTCAACAACACAACCTTGGTGCGAAACGCCGCTGGGCGATTTTCAGATTCGGCTTCCAATTGCCGAACGAGACCTTCAAATTCATCGCGATCCATCACTGTTCCCTTTTTACTTTTCTATTTTATTTTTTTACGCGTTAAAAAGCCCGGAGAGCCGCACCTGTATTGGCTTTCCGGGCTATTGCTACGACTGCGTTTACTTCAACGCACGATAGCGAATCCGCTTCGGCCGTGACGCTTCTTCACCCAGACGATTACGTTTATCGTTTTCGTATTCATTGTAATTGCCGTCGTAGAACACCCAATGCGAATCACCTTCACACGCAAGAATGTGCGTGGCGATCCGATCCAGAAACCAGCGATCATGCGATACCACCATCACGCAGCCGGCGAATTCCATCAGCGCATCTTCCAGCGAGCGCAGTGTTTCCACATCCAGATCGTTGGACGGCTCATCGAGCAGCAACACATTGCCGCCTTCGAGCAGCGTTTTCGCCATATGCAAACGGCCGCGTTCACCACCGGATAAATTGCCGACCAGTTTTTGCTGATCGCCACCTTTGAAATTAAAACGGCCAAGATACGCGCGCGATTGCATTTCGAATCGGCCGACTTGCAGAATATCTGAGCCGCCCGACACGGCCTGCCACACGGTCTTGTCGTTTTCCAATTGGTCGCGCGATTGGTCGACGAACGCGATATTGACTGTCGGCCCAATTTTTACAGTGCCACTGTCCGGTTGTTCGCGACCTGATATCAATTTGAACAACGTAGATTTACCGGCTCCGTTCGGGCCGATGATGCCAACAATCGCACCGGGCGGTACTTTAAAACTCAAATCATCAATCAACAAACGGTCGCCATATGCCTTCGATACATTGCTAAATTCAATTACCTCGTTGCCCAAACGCTCGCCGACCGGGATAAACAATTCCTGCGTTTCGTTACGCTTCTGATATTCGTAGCTGGACAATTCCTCAAATCGCGTCATCCGCGCTTTCGATTTCGCCATCCGGCCTTTCGGATTTTGCCGCACCCATTCGAGCTCTTTTTTCAGCGCTTTCTGGCGCGCGGATTCGCCGGATTCTTCCTGCGCCAGCCGATCTTTTTTCTGATCCAGCCACGATGAATAATTGCCCTCCCACGGAATACCCGATCCGCGATCCAGTTCGAGAATCCATTCCGCCGCATTATCGAGGAAATAGCGATCATGGGTGACGGCGACGACAGTGCCGGGAAAATTCTGCAAAAACTGCTCCAGCCAATCGACACTTTCCGCATCCAGATGGTTGGTCGGCTCATCCAGCAGCAACATATCCGGCTTCGACAACAGCAAACGGCACAGCGCCACCCGTCGCTTCTCACCACCCGATAAATTTTTCATCACCGCATCCCACGGCGGCAGGCGCAGCGCATCGGCGGCGATTTCAAGCTGCACATCGGCGTTCTCGCCGTCAGATGCATTGATGATTGCTTCCAGCTCGCCCTGCTCGGTCGCCAGCGCGTCAAAATCAGCGTCCGGCTCGGCGTAGGCGGCATACACCCGCTCCAGCCGCGCTTTCGCCTTGAGCACCCCGCCAATGCCCTCCTCGACGGCTTCGCGCACCGTTTGCTCCGGGTTCACGATGGGTTCCTGCGGCAGATA
>JANXWW010000282.1 GCA_025350945.1 Burkholderiales bacterium | reverse complement strand
GGTGTGTATTGAGGGCAGCGCCAGTGGAACCGTTGACAAATGCAAAAAGATTCAGGTTCTCAATTCCGTTACATCCATTGTTCAGCCTGCTACTGCGATGACGCAGGCGACCGTTCAGCAAGCCGTGGATGCGCCACGCGTTCAGCTCAACAATATTCGCAATCGCCTTCAACAATTGCGCGCTGAAGAAGTCGGTAGTGGCAGCGGCGGCAACGATAAAAGCGGAAGTGGTGCAGGGCAGAACGCCAGCAAATTAGGGGTGTTCGCATTGGGCGAAATTGATCTGGCGAAACGTCAATCGGCAAGCGGTGAAACAACTTACAAGCTACGCACCAAAGGTGTGACCGTCGGTGCGGATTATCGTGCGCAAAAAAATCTGGTGGTAGGTGCAGCATTTGGTGCGCTGCTTGGCGACACCACGCTGACAGGTGGCTCGCAAAAAACCAAGGGTTATAGCGCGTCGGTATTTGGTCAATGGTTGCCGAGTGATAACTGGTATGTGAACAGCATTGTCAACGTTGGCAAAAACCGCATTGATAATAGCCGTACCAGCATTTATGGTGAAACATTAACTGGGCGTGGCATCACCACACAACAAGCTTTTCAGGTTGAAACCGGTTATGGTTTAAGCAAAGATGGTGCGCGCTTCACTCCGTTTGTTCGCTATGAAATGATCCGCGCAAAACTAAAACCGTTCGAAGAAAGTGGTGGCCAGGATGCGCTCGCGATCAGCGGCCAGACTGTGCGCTCGAATACATTTGGGCTGGGTGCAGTTGCTGAATATGCCATCAGCACTTCAAACGGTGTGTGGGTTCCGAGTGGGCGTGTAGAGTTTTTGAGCGAGAGTCAAAAACAGAATGCTGCATTCGCGCGTCTGGTTAACGGCACGCCGGTGTTGGCACCCTTGTCGGTGGATGCTATCGATAAAAGTTACGGCACCTGGGGGCTTAATTTACAGTGGCTCACCGGCACTGGCGGGAGTTTGATCTCGAGTTTTATTGGCTATGAGCAGACTTTTGGCAAGACCGGATTCAAAAACGAGCGCTTTACGGCGGGGGTGAAAATTCCGTTCTGATATTCGTTGCGGAATAGTTTTAGCGTCAATAAAACTCTAGTATCCACGGGCTAGTAAGAGCAAAAATGCCTGAAGATGCACGTATTTATTAGTGTTTCATTTTTAAATATAAAACGCCCGCGTGATGCGGGCGTTTTATGTAGTGATACAGGGGGTGGATGGGTGTTACAAATTAAACGTCCAGATTTTGCACCACCAGTGCATTGGTTTCAATAAACGCACGCCGTGGCTCAACATCATCACCCATGAGCGTAGTGAAAATTTCATCGGCGGCAATGGCATCTTCAATTTGTACGCGGTTCAAAATGCGAACTTTCGGATCCATCGTGGTTTCCCAAAGCTGCTCCGGATTCATCTCGCCCAGCCCTTTATAGCGTTGAATGTGCATGCCGTCTTTGGCTTGTTCAATCAGCCAATTGAGCGCTGCCGCGAATGATTTCACGGGAAGGGATTTCTCGCCACGTTTGATTTCAGCACCTTCACGAATCAAGCCATTGAGCGTGAGTGAAGTTTTAACTATTTGCTCGTAGTCCCCCGTCTCAATAAAGGTGGAGTCGATAATGGTTGAGCGCGTATTACCGTGCAGCGTTTTCACGCAACGCAAGCGATAGCCGTCATGCGCTTCGTCTTGCTCAACCTTCACCACCAAATGATGCGCACCGATCGAATCCGTGAGCCACACCGCCGCCTTGGATGCACTTTCAGCTGTTTTTAGGTCAATGCGCGGGCATTGCAGCAGGCCAGTCAACACCTCGGGATCAAATGTGCGCGATAACCGCGAAATGACGGCATCGGTCATCAGGAAATCTTTGGCGATATTTTCCAGTGTTTCGCCGGAGATGATGACACCACCGCCACCGGGATTGAGCATCGCATCGTTCAGCGCTTTTTTGAGTTGTGCTTGTTTGAGCTCCAGTTCATCTTTCACGTAGCGCTCTTCTTTACCACTCTTGATTTTGTATAGCGGTGGCTGCGCGATGTAGATGTAGCCGTTCTCCACCAATTGCGGCATTTGCCGGAAGAAAAAAGTGAGCAACAGTGTTCGAATATGCGCGCCGTCAACGTCCGCGTCGGTCATGATGATGATGCGGTGATAGCGCAGTTTGTCGTGGTTAAAATCGTCGCGACCAATACCGGCACCCAGCGCTGTAATCAGCGTGGCGATCTGTTCGGAGGAAATAACTTTATCAATACGCGCTTTTTCAACGTTCAATACTTTTCCGCGTAGCGGTAAAATTGCCTGAAATTTACGATCCCGTCCCTGCTTGGCGGACCCGCCAGCGGAGTCTCCTTCGACAATATAAATTTCACACAGCGCGGGATCTTTTTCCTGACAGTCCGCCAATTTTCCTGGCAATCCGACACCATCCATCACCCCTTTGCGGCGTGTAAGTTCACGCGCTTTTCGCGCGGCGTCGCGCGCGCGCGCGGCATCAATAATCTTGCCGCAAATTGTTTTTGCGTCACTGGGATTCTCCAGCAAGTATTCTGAAAGTTTTGCTGCAACCACCTCAGATACGATGGGTTGTACCTCGCTTGATACCAGCTTGTCTTTTGTTTGCGAGGAAAATTTGGGCTCAGGCACTTTTACCGATAACACGCAGGTCAAACCTTCGCGCATATCATCGCCCGATGTTTCCACTTTTGCTTTTTTCGCGAGCTCGTTTTCTTCAATAAACTTGTTCATCACGCGCGTCATCGCCGTGCGCAAACCCGTCAAGTGGGTGCCACCATCGCGCTGCGGAATGTTGTTGGTGAAACATTGCACTGATTCGCCGTAACTATCATTCCACTGCATCGAAACTTCGATGGTCATGCCATCTTTTTCACCAATCGCATAAAAAATCTTCGGGTGCAGAACCGACTTTGAACGGTTCATGTATTCGACAAAACCTTTTACGCCTCCGGAGTATGCAAAGTTTTCGCTCTTGCCATTACGCTGATCCACCAGCTCAATTTTTACGCCGTTATTCAAGAATGATAGCTCACGCAGGCGCTTGGCGAGAATTTCATAATGAAACTCAACCAGCGTAAAGGTTTCTTTTGCCGCCAGAAAATGTACCTCGGTGCCGCGCTTGTCGGTATTGCCAACAACCGCAAGCGGCGAGACTCTTTCGCCATGACGGAACTCCATTTCGTGCACCTTTCCGTCGCGGCGGATGCGTAGCTTTAGCCACTCTGACAGCGCATTGACCACAGACACACCGACACCGTGCAAGCCACCTGATACTTTGTACGAGTTCGCATCGAATTTGCCACCAGCATGTAATTCCGTCATCACAATTTCGGCTGCGGAACGTTTGAACTCGTCATCCTCTTTGACGCGTGTCGGAATACCACGACCATTGTCAGTAACCGAAATGGAATTATCGGTATGAATGGTGATTTTGATATCGTCGCAGTGACCTGCGAGCGCTTCATCAATCGCGTTATCGACCACTTCAAATACCATGTGATGCAGACCGCTGCCGTCAGAGGTGTCGCCGATATACATGCCGGGGCGTTTACGAACCGCTTCCAGGCCTTTCAAAATCTTGATCGAGTCTTCGTCGTATGCTTTATCGTCTACTTTTTTCTTGATCTCTTTTTTGGGATCCGAGTCTGGCGTTGTGTCGTCTGGTAGTTTTGGCGGTGCCATTTATTTCCTTACTTCATGCTAGTGATTTCGATGTTTTCTTTAACTCTTTTGCTTGGATACTGAGTTGGAAAACTTTGCGTAATTTGATCTTGCGTTTGGTTGTTGCGTCTAAATTCTCATCGGCATGACAACATATTTAAAATCTTCGCTGCCTGGCTGCGTAATAAGTGCTGAAGACATATTGGCATCACCCAAAGACAACAGAATGGTTTCTGTGGAAAGGTGATTCAATACATCCAGCAAGTAGGCAATGTTGAACGCGATATCAAGCGCATCGCGGTCATAGGTAAGCGGCAAACTTTCTTCTGCTTCTTCCTGTTCGTTGTTGCTACAGATGATGGATAGCGAATCCTTGGTAAACACCAAGCGAACGCCACGTATTTTGTCGTTGGATAAGATGGACGCGCGCTGCAACGCCGCATAAAACTCTGCACGATTAAGTGATACATGATTGCTGTAGCCTGAGGGAATAACCTTGGTGTAATCAGGAAATTTTCCTTCTACTATTTTGCTGACAATTTCAATACCGGCAAACGTAAACTTGACCTGATTTTGATGCAATGCAAGATTGATCGGGTCATCACTTTCATCGAGCAGCTTTATTAATTCCAGCACTGTTTTGCGCGGCAAAATCGCATCAATTTTTGCGACAGGTTCAGGTAAAGTGTACTGCGCCATCGATAAACGATGCCCGTCCGTTGCGACCACGCGCATGATGTTGCCGTCTGTGGACAGCAGTACGCCGTTGAGGTAATAGCGTATGTCTTGTACCGCCATCGCGAATTGCACCAGGCCTAACACATGTTTGAATTCTCGTTGCGGCAATGAAATTTCAGTTGCTGCGTCTTTTGCTTCCGCAATTTTCGGAAAGTCTGTTGCTGCCAATGTTTGCAATGCGAAGCGACTCTTGCCCGCTTTGACGGTTAGACGACTTTCTTTAAGTTCCAACGCGGTATCTGCATCAGGTTGTAACGCGCGCAAGATATCTTGCAGTTTTTTTGCCCCTACGGTGAGGCTTCCTGCTTTGTGTGGCGCGTCCAGTTTTGCGGTGGCTTTAATCTGTACTTCAAGATCTGTGGCAAGGAAATGAACGGATTGCTCAGCGACTTCAACCAGAACGTTCGACAAAATAGGGAGCGTATGGCGACGCTCAACGATGCCGGTGACGAATTGCAAAGGCCCAAGCAAAGTGCTGTTCTTAGCTTTAATAGTCAACATATATAAACCTAATAGTTAATAGATAAAGGGCAGCTAAGGTGCGTATAAAAATTATTACTTTATTTAAATCAGTGTTTTACAACGAAAAAGCGCGCGGTATTAAAATCATTAAACCTGTTAAATAGTGTGAGTAACTTTTCGGAGGTTAAAACAGTTATTGGGTTATTCAGGGTTGTGCACAGGTCATACAAGAGTTTAATGTTTCAGATAATGATCATGCATATAAACCACAATTAACCACGTAAAGTTTGCATTAACAACGCGTGATCGCGTGCGATCATTTGGTCTGACTCAATCAATTCAACGACTTTGCGGCAAGCATGAAGAACCGTAGTGTGATCGCGCCCACCAAAAGCCTCACCAATTTCCGGTAGAGACATAGGGGTAAGTTCTTTCGTAAGGGCCATCGCAATTTGTCGCGGTCGTGCCAACGAGCGAACACGTTTCTTTGAATACATTTCTGATAGTTTGATTTTGTAGTAATCAGCAACCGTTTTTTGAATATTTTCAATTGATATTTGACGGTTTAATACAGCCAGCAGATCTTTCAACGCTTCTTTGGCGGCGCTGATGGTAACGGGCAAGTTATTGAACTTTGCATAAGCCAGAACACGCTTTAAGCCACCCTCCAGCTCGCGAACATTTGAACGAATATGTTTGGCAATGAAAAAGGCGACTTCTTCGGATATAACGATGTTCTCGGTCTCGGCTTTTTTCAGCAGGATAGCGACACGCATTTCCAGCTCAGGGGGCTCGACTGAAACGGTTAATCCCCACCCAAAGCGCGAAATTAAACGGTCTTCAATACCTGATATTTCTTTCGGAAAACGATCACTGGTGATGACGACTTGCTTGCCATTTTCGATCAATGCATTGAACGCGTAGAAAAACTCTTCTTGAGTACGTGATTTACCGCCGAAGAATTGAATATCGTCAATTAGGAGCAGATCAAGCGTGTGGTAAGAGCGCTTGAAGCTGTCAAACGCCTTGTGTTGATAGGCCCGCACGACATCCGTGACAAATTGTTCGGCGTGAATATAACGAATTTTGGCTAGTGGATTATGCGCGAGCAACTGATTGCCAATGGCTTGCACCAAATGTGTTTTGCCCAACCCAGTGGTGCCATAAACAAACAAGGGGTTGTAGGCCTGGCCTGGGTTTTGGCCGACATTCTGACCCACCTGCAATGCCGCAGCGCGTGCGAGCTGGTTGGCTTTACCACCAACAAAACTCGCAAACGTAAACGTAGGATTTAGCTTGTGTGGCGCGGTCGGCGGGGAAGTAGGGGAATAGCCGGCGCGAGATTGCTCGATTGCGGGGGTCGGCCCGCTAACGTCGGCATCGTCATTTAACGAGACCACTTCTGGCTCCGCTTCCTCCAACGCCAAATCGAGATAAACCGGACGAGAAAAAAACTTTTCGCCAGATTGTTCGATCCGCGCGAGCAAACGCTCTTTCACCCATTGCAATACATGGCGATTGGGAGCGATAAGCGTGAAACCATCGCCTCCTTGCTCAAAACGCAATGGTTTTACCCAAGTGTTGAATTGGTGTTGCGAAAGCTCCTGCTGAAATTCACTAACGCAGGATTGCCAGAAGGGATGCATTGGTGAGTTACGCTATTAATTAAAGGTGTTGTGATTGGTAGAAAAGAAGAGGTTAAAGCGCTGTGTTTCAGTGTTTTAGGAATCAAAGATTTTCATAATTTTACGCTTTTCGCGCTAACTTATCCACAAGCAAATTGGGGTGTGAGTGAGAAATGACTAACAAACGAAGGAGGGTGAGCTGCGCCCAGCAAGCTCACAGCACCGTAGAACAGAATAAACGAAGATCTTGACTAAACGCCTGAAAAAACAAGATAATCTAAGGCTATTCATGTTCTGCTCGATGTTTGACGATAAGGTCAAGTCGCGCGAAAGTTACTCAAGAGCCAGTCCGTGTCAAAAGCTGACTTTTCGACATGATCCATAAATATTTTAGTAGAAGATCATCATGAAACGTACTTACCAGCCTTCCGTTGCACGCCGTAAAAAAACCCACGGCTTTCTTGTCCGCATGAAAACTGTTGGTGGACGTGGGGTGATTAGGGCTCGCCGCGCCAAAGGCCGTACCCGCCTCGCTGTTTAGTTTTTTTAGACAACATCGCTGCACACCTTATTCAAAACTCTGTGCCGCAGCAAATCAGCGGCCCGCAGCCATTGTCAGCAACAATGCGAAAAAAATTTGGGCGCAAGATGCGTTTGAATACCCATGACGTCTCAAACGTTCTCAAGCGAGGCAAACGCGTGCGCTCGCAGCCGGGTTCAGACGGCGATCAAACGGCTTCCACAAAACCGTCCGAAAAACCGTGTATCGAAGCGCGCGTTATCAATAGAGTACAGAAAGGTTTGTCGCTGGATTTTGAGGTTTGTAATCGTGAGGAGCCTCGTATGGAGCCATCAGGCGCGCGGCTTGCAGTGGCGGTCCCTAAACGTCTTCTTAAAAAAGCGGCTGAACGTAATCTGGTAAAACGTTGGATAAGAGAAGCGTTGCGCCAGCATGCAGCACGCAAAATTTCCATCGACGTCTTATTGACCTTGACCGCGAAAGTTAATTTGAAAGTTGCGGACGAGCGAGTGCGCGTTAAACAAGAAATAAATAAGTTGCTGGCAACCATTAATAATTTATCAGCCAGACGTAAATTGCACGCGCGCAATTGATATGTCGCCCATTGCCCGCATGTTCATTTGGTCGATTAAGGGCTATCAGTTGTTGCTAAGCCCTTACTTTGGCGGTCAATGCAGATTTACACCCACGTGTTCGGATTACGCTTTAACGGCTATTTTGAAACATGGCGCAATTCAAGGCGGTTTTTTTTCCGGGTGGCGCCTGCTTCGATGTCATCCGTGGTGTCAAGGTGGGTACGACCCGGTTCCTTAAATTTTTTCTAACTCAACGTTAATTCTCCGGCCATTCATGGATACGCAACGACTCATCGCGCTTATTGTATTTTCAGCATCAGGTTTTTTCTTGTGGGAGGCTTGGCAAAAACATAATCATCCTCCGGTATCAGCAGCAGCGACGATTACTGCGCCAACAGCGGCCAGTAAAAATGGGTCGACAACAGGGGCAAATGCATCAGCGGTGCCTGTACCGACCCCCACAGGCGGTGCCCCCGCCGCTTCGGGCGGTGTACCAACTCTGCCCGCGTTATCGGGCACACCCATTACCTCAACAGGTAAGCGGATTTCCGTTGTTACCGACACGCTCAATGTTGCGCTTGATACCCAGGGCGCGGATATTCGTTCCGTAATCTTGCTCAAACATACTGCGCATAGTGACAAAACCAAGCAATTTATGCTTATGCAGGAAAAGGCTAGTGCTTACTTTGTTACTCAATCAGGTTTGTTGGGTGACGGGCTACCAAACCATACCGCGAACTGGGTTTTAGCGGGAGATAAAAGTGACGTCAACAATAACGCAACGTTTGAGCTTGGCAGCAACGATAAATTAGAAGTCACGTTTATAAATAACGATGTGCCAAATGTGACGGCAAACAAAACTTATACGTTTAAGAGAAACTCGTACGTGGTCGATGTTCGCTATGACATCAAGAACAATAGCGCAGCAGCGATTAACCCCAGCGCCTATTTTCAGTTTGTGCGTGATGCTAATCCGCCTGAAGGAGAAAGCTCTGGAGGTAACCCATTCACAGGCATCGCGACATTCACTGGACCAGCCGTTTACACTGAGGCGAAGAAGTTTCAAAAGGTCGCATTCAGTGATATCGACAAAAACAAAACTGATTACCCCAAAGAGTCGGGTGATGGCTGGGTGGCCATGGTGCAGCATTATTTCGTGTCTGCATGGCTGCCCGCAACAAACATAAAGCGTGAGACCTTTACGAAGAGGGTGACCGACAAGCTCTATTCTGCGGGCTTGATCGTGCCGGTAGGCTCAATTGCTACAGGTGCCGCGGCCGCACTGAATATGCCGCTATATTTGGGCCCGCAAGAGCAGGAAAAGCTCAAAACGCTTGCACCAGGGCTTGATTTGGTTGTCGATTACGGCTGGTTGCATATTCTGGCTTATCCGATGTTTGTGGTGCTGTCGTGGATTCACAACATTATCGGCAACTGGGGTTGGACGATCATTATTTTCACAATCCTCATCAAACTGGTGTTCTTCCCGTTGAACCAAAAAGCGGGTAAGTCGATGGCGCACATGAAGCAAATGGCCCCGAAGATCGAGGCCATGAAAGCGCGCTATGGCGACGACAAGTTGAAGATGAATCAGGCCATGATGGAAATGTACAAGACCGAAAAGATTAATCCGCTCGGCGGGTGTTTGCCGATCTTGATTCAAATGCCGTTTTTTATTGCGCTGTATTGGGTGCTGCTAAGCGCAGTCGAGTTGCGCAACGCGCCATGGATAGGGTGGATTACCGATCTTTCTACCCCTGATCCGTTTTATGTGCTGCCGGTCATCATGGGCGCATCTATGTTTATCCAAACCAAACTGCAACCCGCACCACCCGATCCGGTCCAGGCGAAAGTGATGACAATCATGCCGCTAGTGTTTTCAGTGATGTTTTTCTTTTTCCCATCGGGTTTGGTGCTTTATTGGACGATGCAGAACATTCTCACCATTGGCCAGCAGTGGTATATCAATAAAACGATTGGCGCACCGATGGTGGCAAAACCCGCCAAACGATAGTGATGTCAGCTTGAAGGTACTGAGGGTAATATCACAGCCGCTAAAGTTAGACTTTGGCGGCTTTTTCATTTTGGTGGTGTGATAATTAAATATGACTTCTTCAACCGAGCAAATTGTTCCACGTGAAACCATTGCTGCCATTGCGACACCGCCAGGGCGTGGCGGTATTGGTGTGGTGCGGGTATCCGGAAAAGGGTTGGGCGCGTTTGCCCAGGTAATACTGGGCAAAACGGCAGCGCCCCGTGTGGCAACGTTAGCCACATTTCGCGATGCGGAGGGTTTAGCGATTGACCAAGGCATTGCCCTGTTTTTCCCGCAACCTCATTCTTACACGGGTGAAGATGTCTTTGAGCTACAGGGTCACGGTGGCGCGGCAGTTTTGCAGCGCTTGCTACAGCGCTGCACCGAGTTGGGTTGTCGCTTGGCGAAACCAGGCGAGTTCACTGAGCGCGCTTTTTTAAACGGCAAACTTGATCTTGCCCAGGCAGAAAGTGTGGCGGATTTAATCGAAGCCAGCTCAACCGAGGCGGCGAAATCCGCAATCAAATCACTCACTGGCGAATTTTCCAGTCGCGTGCATGCGTCGACGGAAGGTTTAATCGAGCTTCGCATGCATGTCGAAGCGTGTATTGATTTCCCGGAAGAGGAAATTGATTCCGCAGATCGCGCACTTCAACAATCGAAACTCCAGCATCAGCGCGCTCTTTTGGCCAATTTAACCCGCGAAGCCAAGCAAGGCGCGGTGCTTCGTGATGGGCTGACGGTGGCGCTCATTGGGCGGCCCAATGTGGGGAAGTCCAGTTTGCTAAATCGCTTGGCCGGTGAAGAGGTCGCAATTGTCACACCGATTGCGGGAACAACGCGCGATCACGTTCGCGCCACAATTGTGGTTAAAGGTGTGCCCATTTACCTTATTGATACAGCAGGGCTGCGTGATACCGAAGATGCGGTTGAGAAAATTGGCATTGAGCGAACATGGATGGCGGTGGAGAGGGCGGGCGCTGCTCTGCTCATCGCCGAAGCCGGTGAAATGATCGGTCAAAACGAGGCCGAAATTTTGGCTAACTTGCCCGCAGCACTTCCAGTGGCATGGGTTTACAACAAAATTGACATGCATGGTCAACAGGCAGAGCGCATCGAAGACAATGAGGATCATCACGCCACCATTAAACTTTCAGCATTAACGGGCGAGGGTGTTGATCTCATTCGCGACTGGCTGCTGGAAACGG
>JANXWW010000229.1 GCA_025350945.1 Burkholderiales bacterium | reverse complement strand
CAGCGCGCCCTTGTCGTTCAACGCAACGTAGCTATTGAAGGGATCGTCGTCCATTTGCTTCAAGCCGAGTGAAATACGCTCGCGCTCAACATCGATGGCCAACACAATCGCTTCCAATTCATCGCCCTTCTTGAAATTCTTGACGGCCTCTTCGCCCGCCACATTCCAAGAGAGATCCGACAAGTGTACGAGGCCATCGATATTGCCTGGCAGGCCAATAAACACGCCAAAATCGGTGATCGATTTGATCGTACCTTTGACGCGCTCGCCTTTCTTGTGCGACATCGAGAATTCGTCCCATGGATTTTGCTTGCACTGCTTCATGCCGAGCGAAATGCGGCGACGTTCTTCGTCAATTTCCAGAATCATGACTTCAACTTCGTCACCCAAAGAAACAACTTTGGCAGGATGAACGTTCTTGTTCGTCCAATCCATTTCGGAAACGTGAACCAGACCTTCGATGCCCGCTTCAATCTCAATAAATGAGCCGTAATCGGTGAGGTTGGTAACTTTGCCAAACAAACGTGTGCCCTGCGGATAGCGACGTGCAAGACCCATCCAAGGATCATCGCCAAGCTGCTTCATACCAAGTGATACGCGGTTTTTCTCTTGATCAAATTTCAGGATCTTGGCTTCGACTTCGTCGCCCACTGTCAATACTTCGGACGGATGCTTTACGCGACGCCATGCCAAATCGGTGATGTGCAGCAGACCATCAATGCCACCCAAATCAACGAACGCACCGTAGTCAGTAATATTCTTAACAATACCCTTGACGATGGAGCCTTCTTTCAATGTTGACATCAACGCCTGACGCTCAACACCGGCCGATGCTTCCATCACTGCGCGGCGTGAAACCACCACGTTATTCCGCTTTTTGTCGAGCTTGATGACTTTGAATTCGAGTTCTTTGTTTTCAAAAGCGGACGTATCTTTGATCGGACGTGTATCGACCAACGAACCCGGCAAGAACGCACGGATACCGTTAATCATGACGGTCAAGCCGCCTTTAACTTTCCCGGAAACCATACCGGTGATAATCGTGCCCTTGTCAAGCGCAACATCGAGGTCATGCCATGCGGAGAGCTTCTTCGCGCGATCACGCGACAGCTTGGTCGCACCGAAGCCGTCTTCTAGCTGTTCGATGGCGACAGTGACAAAGTCGCCGACTTTAACTTCAAGTTCGCCCTTGTCATTTTTAAATTCTTCGACGGGAATCACGCTCTCGGATTTGAGACCGGCGTTTACCACGACGATATTTTGGTCAACGAGCACAACCTCGGCGGTAATCAATTCACCGATCCGCATCTCTTGGCGGGTTAAGCTTTCTTCAAAAAGCGCGGCGAAACTTTCCATCGGGGGCATCGTTTTACTTGCGGCTGCGAGAGACTGTTGGGTTGCGGACATAGTGAGAATTGCACTTTCGGGTTAAGTCGCTTGGCAGAAAATTACAAAAATCGAGCGGCGACAGTTAAATGAACCGGTAATTTCACAAAAACCGGGCCTAAAAAAAGCTGCTGGGGATTTTTCCGAGAACCGATCAAAATGCAAAAAAACGCTTTTCGATCAAACACCTACTTGAATGCTGGCAAATTTTTACACCATTTTAAAATTTGCTCAACCGCTTCATTTGCGGAAATCTCAGTCGTATCAAGTAGTTGCGCGTCAGCTAGACGGATAAGCGGTGCAACCGGACGATTAATATCGCGTTCATCGCGGATGCGTAATTCCTTCACAACGTCTTGCAATATAGCAGGGTTTCCTTTTTGGATCAACTGGTTAAGTCGTCTTGTCGCCCGCGCTTCGACACTCGCGGTAAGGAAAACTTTCACTACCGCAGCCGGGAAAACGACCGAACCCATATCGCGGCCATCGGCCACCAAGCCGGGCGACTCCACAAACGCCCGCTGGCGCTCCAAAAGTGCGGTGCGAACGCTGGGCATAGCGGCAACGAGGGATGCATTTTGGCCCGCGATTTCGGTGCGAATATCATGGGTCACGTCGTTACCAGACAGCAAAATCGTTTCGCCCGTAAAGCGCGTTTCAAGAGCACGGGCGATTTCAGCCACTGCCACTTCATCCGTGAGCGCCACATTTGCGCGTGCCGCAGCAAGAGCTGTTAATCGATAAAGCGCACCGCTATCAAGGTAATGAAACCCTAACGCATCCGCAACCTGATTAGCCACTGTGCCTTTGCCGGACGCGGTAGGGCCATCAATGGCGATGACGGGACAGGACAATGTAAGCGGTTTTAGATTCATGCGGGGGGAGCAGCAAATTTGTGAAAGCTAAGAATTTTGATATTACCAAAGGCATCACACACAACACCGATCATCATGCAAATAAAATATTGACCGCGCCGCCTAACTTGACTAAGTCAACGGACTAAGTCATATTAAAATTAATGCCCCTGAGGAGCCAATCCGTGCCGCAACCCGTGTTGATTAACGTGCATGACGCAAAAACCAATTTTTCAAAACTGCTTGAGCAAGCACATGCCGGTCAGGAAATCATCCTGGCCAAAGCGGGTAAGCCCTACGCGCGCATGGTGCCGCTTGCGCCAGCACCGCCAAAGCGTCAGCGAGGACGCTTAAAAGGAATCATTGATGATGCATTCTTTAATCCGCTTACCGATGCAGAACTTGATGCGTGGGAAAGCTCTTGAAATTACTGCTCGACACGCATGCTCTGCTATGGTGGTGGAGCGACGACAAGCGTCTTTCAAAACGCGCGGCCAAGGCAATTTCTGATGAAGACAATATCGTACTTATCAGCGCCGCAAGCGCATGGGAAATCGCAACCAAGCATCGCATCGGAAAATTACCTGGTGCCGAGCGGGCAATCACAGAATTCAACCAACTTATCGTCAGCGATGGATTTACCCACCTTCATGTTGAATATGGACACGCACTCAAGGCGAGCGGGTTCACAACGGAACATCGCGACCCATTTGATCGGATGCTCGCGGCACAAGCAATCATTGAAGGGGCAACATTGGTAACCGATGATGCCGCGATGAAATTGTTTCGAGTAAAGTGCTTTTGGTAGCTTTTTTGTAGCTCTTGAGGACTTAATAAAACATTCTTCGCAAAGTGAGCAAATTACAGCGTGCCGACGCACCTTCTCATTCGTGCTTTTTATTTTTTTTAGCTTTTTATTTTATCTAGCTCGCGGATAAAACCGCACCACTTTTGCAACGCCTTTCGCATTCGATTCACTGCCTTTCACCGCATCAATTCCGCACCCATCACAACCGCTCGCACAAGCCTTATCCGCTGATTGCCGAATACTATCCATGCTATGCGCCATGGCGTGAAGACCGATCTTGTTTAAACCAGCCATCACCACATCACGCATCTTGAGTTGGACCGGTTTCGGCGACAACTTAAACGCACCATGCAACGCCGCCAATCCAACAATAAACGAAATAACAATCGCCTCAATCATGTCGCTACCCCCCAAGCCCAAACGCGAGTGCGACGCGGTAGGTGATGAATGACGCCAGATACGCGAGCCCAAACAAATACGCCGCCATCAGAATTGGATAGCGCCAGCTATTTGTCTCGCGCTTCACCACGCTTAACGTTGCCACGCATTGTGGTGCGAACACGTACCACGCTAGAAGTGATAGCGCGGTCGCAATGCTCCAGGTGCTGGCGATGAGTGGGGCGAGCTGGGTCGCTAATTCGTTGCCGGTTTGCGAGAGCGCGTACACCGTGCCGAGTGCGCCGACGGCAACTTCGCGCGCGGCGAGGCCGGGCACCAGCGCTATGCAAATTTGCCAGTTAAAACCAATCGGGGCGAACAAGACTTCCAAGCCGCGCCCCATGAGACCGGCGGCGCTATAGTAAATCGCGGGTTGTGTGGCATCAGCGGGCGGCGCGGGAAAAGTCGATAGCGCCCACAGCAAAATCATCAACGACAAAATAATGGTGCCCACACGGGTCATGAAAATCTTCATGCGCTCCCACAAACCGAGCACCAAATTCTGCACATGCGGCCAATGATAATCAGGCAATTCCAGCATCAGCGGATGATTGGTTTTGCCGGATTGTCGATTCGCAATCCCCTTGAACACCCATGCCACGGCCATTGCGGAAACAATGCCGGCGACGTACAGCGCGAACAACACCACGCCTTGTAGATTAAAAAATTGCCACACGGTTCTGTCGGGAATAAAGGCCGCAATGATCAGCGCATAAACCGGCAAACGCGCGGAACATGTCATCAGTGGCGCGATCATGATGGTGGCTAATCGATCACGCGGATTTTGAATCGTGCGCGTGGCCATCACGCCAGGAATCGCGCAGGCAAAGCTGGACAGCAACGGAATAAACGCCCTGCCCGACAGCCCCACGCGACCCATCAAACGATCCAGCAAAAATGCAGCACGCGGCAAATATCCAGAATCTTCCAGCGCCAAAATAAAGAAAAACAAAATGAGAATCTGCGGCAAAAACACCAGCACACTGCCCACGCCGCCAATAATTCCTTCCACCAGCAGGCTGCGCAGCATGCCTGCTGGTAGCAACGCGCCTAGCTGCGCTCCACCCCAGGTCACACCATCTTTGATTAAATCCATCGGCAATTTTGCCCAGCTAAACACGGCCTGAAAAACGAGAAACATCAGCACCGCAAGCAGGATCAAACCCAACACCGGATGCAACACCACAGCATCAATTGATTCGGTGTAGGTGCCTGTGACCACACGCGAATCCACGCATATTTTTAGCAGGCGTTGCACTTCAGCATGCGTTTCGGCTGGTGTAGTCGATTGAGCAATAGTGCGCGTGGGAGCGAGCTGTACAGACGATTGATCGAGCGAATTATCAAGTTCGAAATTATCAATTGAGGCCAGCAAATCGGCCACACCACCGGCACGTACCGCAACCGTTTCCACCACCGGTATGCCAAGCTCGCGGCTTAATTTTTCGAGATCAATTTTGATGCCGCGCTTGATTGCGACGTCACTCATATTGAGCGCCAGCAACATCGGTTTGCCGAGGCGTTTTAGCTCCAGCACGATGCGCAGATTCAGGCCAAGATTGGTTGCATCGGCCACACAAATAATGCCCATCGGCGCAGCCTCATCGAGCTGCGTGCCCATCACTACGTCGCGCGTAATCGCCTCGTCAGGCGTAGTGGCATTGAGGCTGTACGCACCCGGTAAATCCAGCACATTCCATTTACGACCACGCGGCGAAATAAAGCTGCCCTGTTTGCGCTCCACCGTGACACCGGCATAATTCGCCACTTTTTGCCGCGCGCCAGTGAGCCGATTAAACAGCGCGGTTTTGCCACAATTGGGATTGCCAACTAACGCGATCAACGCCGGTGTCATTGAGTTCATGATAAAGAAACTGTTGGCAACACCGAAATCAGCGCCGCTTCAAACCGGCGCAATGCAAATGTGGTTCCGCCCACCCGCACGGCCATCGGCCCGCCGGCGAAAAAACCTTTGGCGATGACGCGCACCGTTTCGCCAGCCACAAATCCCAATTCCAGTAAACGTCGCGACACATCGGCATTATCGTCTCGCGTATTGACATCGGTAATGATGCCAAGCGCGTTTTTCGGCAACTGATCGAGCGTGAGTGCGGCATTGGATGACATGGAGACGTTATTCACAATTCGCTATTTGTGCTTCGGCAATTTCGACATCATTCGCGCCGCCAAATGCGGCTGTTGCAACCTGGATGCGCTTGACTGAGCATGATCGCGGGCCACGCAATCCTTGCACAGTCCGTAAAGCGAGAGCGAATGGTCGCGCAGTTTGAAACCATGCTGCTTCGCGAGCAGGGTTTGGCGCTCTTCAATGGCCGAGTCAAAAAACTCTTCCACCTTGTCGCATTCCACACACACCATGTGATCGTGGTGCTCGGTGGCGTTGATTTCAAAGACGGCGCGGTCGCCTTCGAATTGGCGACGCAGCAAAATTTTGGCTTCTGCAAATTGCATCAGCACGCGATAAATCGTTGCCAAACCAACATCCAGATTTTCTTTTAACAGCAGCCGATAAACATCCTCAGCCGATAAATGCCGAACGTTGCTGTGCTGAAATAATTCCAGAATTTTGAGGCGTGGCAGCGTAGCCTTAAGGCCGGAGTCGCGCAGTTGTTGGGGGATTTCCATGGCAGAGTTTTTATGGTGGCAATCTACGGATGCAATCGATTCTCAATATTGTTCGTAACCGCAATCACAATCGGCGAAGGTTTCGTTTTCCCAGTACAAAAACAAATTACTATGCATCATGTTTTTCACCATAAGGAGTACGCCATGAAAGGCGATAAAGTTGTTATTAAACATCTAAATAAGCAGCTCACCAACGAGCTCACTGCGATCAATCAATATTTTCTGCACTCACGTATTTACAAACACTGGGGCTTGGCCGCACTCGGTAAAAAAGAATATGAAGAATCTATCGGCGAGATGAAACATGCGGATAAATTGATCGAACGTATCCTCATGCTCGACGGCTTACCCAATTTGCAGGACATGCACAAAATTGCGATTGGTGAAACTGTTCCGGAAGCATTGTCAGCTGATTTGAAACTCGAATACGCTTCGCAAGCGGTGGTAAAAGATGCCATTGTTTACTGCGAATCGGCGCGCGATTTTGTCAGCCGCGATATTTTCCAGATCATCCTCGATGACACCGAAGAGCACATCGACTGGATTGAAACCCAACAAGAATTGATCGGCAAAATCGGCATTCAAAATTACTTGCAAACCCAAATCGGTGAGACTGAATAATCGCGCCGCTTGATTAAGATCGAGAACGCCACGGCCTCAACTAATGAGGCCGTTTTTATTTTCTACATAGCCAGGTTGAATCCGCCACAACCGTTTTCCACCGTCCGCAATTCAGCCACATGCTCTTTCACCACGCGCGTGGCCTCTTGCCTGCACTTTCCGCAGCACGTACCAACGCCAAATTCGTTGTGCAACTTTTTGTAAGAGTTGCAGCCGAGTTCCACCGCATGGCGGATTTCACGCTCAGTCACTGCATTGCAAATACAAATGTACATATCTCACACGCTCCTGAATAACGTTTAAAACTCGCTGTTTAATAACGTTTACAACTCGCTGTTAAAACTCTCTCAGACCGATGTAACGCCAATGGCATTTACGCTAAGAGCCATTTATGCAAATCATTCTCATTACCGATAATAACCGTAATAAGAACTGTTCGCAACAACTAACTTTGGAATGTCACAAAATTTTCAAACTCTTTGTTTGACGGTCATTTACAGCCATAAATGCCTGGTAAGGCGCGCCAATATTAGTGTTTCCCACCCAACACTTTTTTCATCAATTGCAGCTGCGCTTGTGTATGCACAAAGTGCTGCAATTTGCGCTCATCATTTGCGCTTATATAAGAGCCGTCAAAAAGTCATATTGCTATCAAAGCCAGGACCATAAATCGCTCACAATCGCCTGCCCATAGTGGCAAATTGCGAGCGGCAATATAAATTAGAAGCAAAATACGCAAATTTTTATAGACAATAAATATTTGATTAGTTATCATAATACGAATCATTCCTATTTGCTATAGTATTTAATTAACATTGTAAGTGCTTAACAAACTCCTGAAAGTGTACCAATGAAAAAAATTTCGCTTGATCGTCGCCATTTTCTCCTAGCGACATCAGCCACTGCCGCCGCCTCACTGCTGCCAGATGTTGCCAGCGGCGCACCTGGCGATAAGCGCAGCGTCGTGCCCACTCTCGCCCGCCGCAATGCCTATCAACAAACTAATCTCGCCGCCAGCAAAGCCAGCTATGGCGCGCCGTTCACCTTTGACGGCATGGTCGATGCATGGGGAATCGCGATTCGGCCGGCGGGCGCTGGTGGACATTTTTGGGTGACGGCGGGCGGTACGTCGTATCAATTTGTGGGCGATGTGACCGCCTCGCCCAAC
>JANXWW010000221.1 GCA_025350945.1 Burkholderiales bacterium | reverse complement strand
AACGTCACAGCGACCAATGGCACGGGTGTGACGGGTGGAACCGCAAGTGCCACCCTATTTGTAGGTAAGGTTTCCATCGCAAAAGCATTTTCAACACCGACCTTCGAGGTGGGCGGTACATCCACCATTACCTTTACATTGACCAATAACACGGGTGTGGCGATCACAGGCGTCACTTTTACGGACAACTATCCTGGCGCTATTCAGAACACGGCACTCGCGGCCACGACGACCTGCGGTGGCGCGGTTACCGCGGCAAACGCGACATCGACTTTGGCATTTTCGGGCGGTGTGTTGGGCATAGGTTCCAGTTGCACAATCACCAAACAAGTTAGCGGTGTGTCAGCCGGTGCATTGACCAACACCACATCGGGCGTTACTCACACCGCCGATGCGACGCCTGGCAATCCAGCATCTGCGCCATTCACCGTGGTTGGCGCGCCCACGGTGGCAAAAAGTTTTTCGCCTGCCACTGTTAAAGTCGGTGATATCGCAACGCTTTCTATCGTTATCGCCAATCCTAATACCACCACCACCGTAACGCGTGCGGGTGCGGTATTTCTTGACACTTATCCCGCCGGACTCACCAATAATAATCCGGCGTTGCTCACACTGAATTGCACCGGTGGTTCCACGGCAGCGGTCACGGCTGGAACCGGCTTGTCTTCGGGCAACACCATTGGTTTGTCCAATATGACATTAGCCCCTGGCGGCAGCTGTACTGTCACCAGCAGCGTTGTCGCCACCGCAGGCGATAAAACAAATCCTGCATTCACCTCAACATTTGATAACGCGCCCGACCCTATCTCGCTACCTGCGACGCTTGCCGTGACAGCGTTGGTAGAACCGACGGTGACCAAGACCTTCCTAACCAGCCCGATTTTGGTGGGTGGCACGTCTGTCTTGCGTATTCGCATCGCCAACCCGGCCGCGAATGGTGCAACGGCGATTACCGGTGTTGCCTTTACCGACAACTATCCTTCCAATCTGGTCAATTCTGCAACCCCAGCGCCAGCCATTGTTACCAATACGGGCACCTGTACGCTGGGTACCGCGAGCGCGGCAGCAAATGGCACATCATTCTCACTGTCAGGCCTCACCATCAGCGGCGGCGGCGTGTGTGATGTAACGGTCAACGTTACGTCACCCACCGCAGGGGGCTACAACAACGTCACCGGCACGATCACCACCACCAACACCCCGCCTCAGACCAGCGTGAGCGGGATATTGAATGTGATGGCACCGCCCACCATCACAAAATCGTTTAACCCCGCATCAATCTCGTCAGGCGGTACCGCAACGCTGACGATTGTTATTGCCAATCCGGGTATCAACCCCATCAATATGACGGGTGTGTCGTTCACAGACGTGTTTCCAACGACGCCCGGCGCGATGACGCTTGCCGCACCACTCACCACCACCAATACCTGTGCCGCTTTGCCAGCAGGCAGCACACCCGGCACCTTGCAAAACTCCGCAGGCGGCGCGCTTGCAGTGGGCAGCGTCGGCGTTCGTATTGACCCTGCCGCAGGGGCCACCATTGCCCCAGGTGGAAGTTGCACGATTACCGCGAACGTCACCGCCACGGCGTCGGGCAATTACGCAAACACCACCACCGCTGTTACTTCTACCAACGGTGGCACCGGCACCACCGCAAACGCGACGCTTAGTACTGCCAAGCTCGGCATTGCCAAAGCCTTTACGCCCGCACCACCTGCGGGTGTGAACAGTGGCGCATCGGCATTGATGACGCTTACCATCTCGAACCCAACAGGGGCTGCGCGAACGGGTCTCGCATTCACCGACAATCTCGCCGCCTCAAATTTGTCTCTGTTCGATGCTGTAATAGGCGGAACATGTACCGGTGTGGTGACAACACCTGCAGCAATTGCCGGCGCCACCAATATTGCAGTCACGGCTGGCAACGTGCCTACCGCGGGCTGCACCATAACCTTTAACGTGAAAAGCAATATTGCCGGTACACACAACAATCAAACCAGTGGCGTCAGCTATACCGGTGACGCCGTGCCCGGCACGCCCAGCAATATCGCGACGCTCATTACGCTCGCGCCGCCTACGGTGGCCAAATCTTTTGCACCAACGGTCATTGCCCAAAACGGCACGTCACTGCTGACTATTTCGCTATCGAACCCGAATTCATCCGACATGACCGCCGTGTCATTCACCGATACTTATCCGTTTGATTTACGCAACGCCATTGCTGCTTCTGCCGCCACCACGTGTACAGGCACACCGGTTATTACGCCCTCCGCAAATGGCGTCAATCCAGGCACGATTGCTCTTTCCGGCGCAACCATTCCTGCCAACAGCACGTGTATTGTCACAGTCAACGTGACCTCAACCGTGGCCGGCAGCTATACCAATACTTTCCCGGCAGGTGGGCTCACCACCAGTGGCGGCACAAACGCAAGTGCGGCCACGGCAGCACTCACCGTGTTACTGCCACCCAGCGTGGCTAAAGCATTCTCGCCAACCGGTGTGGCACTGGGTGCCAGCTCACAACTGAGCATCATTCTAACCAATCCGAACACGGTCGCGATTACCGGCGCAGCTTTTACTGACACTTATCCCGCAGGTCTTGTTAATGCGGCGGTACCCAATCCCGCCACAACCTGCCCAACGGGCACGCCCACCGCAACCCCAAATGCAACCAACCCCGGTGTATTAACGTTTACGGGCGGAACCATTCCTGCCGGTGGTTCTTGTACGGTTACTGTAAACGTCACATCAGCAACCTCGGCCAACTACACCAACAATACCGGTGCTGTCACCACGACCAATGCTGGCAGCGGTGCCAGCGCGAGCGCGATTCTTTCAGTGGGCGTGCCCAGCATCTCGAAACTATTTAGCCCCAACCCGGTTCAAGTAGGGCAGAACAGCACGCTGAATTTCACTATCACCAACGGCACGCCCACCAACATGACAGGTGTTGGCTTTACCGATACATTCCCCACCACACCGGGTGCGATGACGGTGGCATCACCTGCCACCTTCAGTAACACTTGCGGCGGCGTATTTACGCCCGTTGCTAGCAGTGGCTCTGTAACGCTAACGGGCGGTACTATTGCTGCCAACAGCTCATGCACGTTGACTGTTGTGGTGGCATCGCCAGCCATTGGTACTTACAACAACACATCAGGCATCGTCTCGGCTGCTGGCCCGTTGAATGGCAATACCGCTTCGGCAAGCCTGACGGTTTCGGCGGCGAGTCCGACCCTGAACAAGGCATTTAGCGGGTCATTAACGCTCGGTGGCGGCAGCGTCAACCTCACCTTTACAGTCACTCAGCCAACGGGCAATCCCACGCAAACTTTTAGTTTTACCGACACCTTGCCAGCGGGCTTGGTTGCCAGCGGTGCTGCCGTTAGCGGCACCTGTAGTAGCGGCAGCGTGACTGCCGCAGCGGGTAGCAACAGCATTGTTGTGGCGGGTCGCCAGATCGTTAATCCCGCCACCACTTGCACGATTATCGTTCCCGTTATCAGCAGTAACACACCAACCGTTGGCGCGTGCCCACAAGCGAACAACACCAACGGTAATAGCGCAATTTCTGGCGTCACAAACATTGTTTCGGCTATCACCAATAGCGCCACCAGCGGCACCAGCACCACGGGTGCATGCGTGACAGTAAACGCTGCCGTGCCGACCGTGAACAAAGTATTCAGCGGTGACTTCGCTGTCGGTGGCAGTACCGATCTGACGTTTACCATAACCCAGCCTGCCAACAATCCCACTCAGACCTTCACCTTTACCGATACGTTGCCAGCAGGCCTCGCTGCCAGTGGCGCCGCGGTTACCGGCACTTGTACGGGCGGCACCGTGACGGCGGTGGCGGGCAGCGGCAGCATTGTGGTTGCGGGTCGCCAGATTGTTAATCCAGCAACATCCTGTACGATCATCGTGCCCATAACCACATCTGCCACACCAACGGTCGGCGCCTGTACGTTAGCGCCAAATGCCAACACGAACAGCAACATCGGCACCACCACCAATATCACCGCCGCGATCACCCCAAGTGCGACCAGTGGCGTCACGCCAAGTGCGGGCGCCTGCGTCACCGTCACCGCCACCAGTCCCACTGTTAATAAAGCCTTCAGCGCCGATCTCACCATCGGTGGCACCACCAATTTGGTCTTCACCATAAGCCAGCCAGCAGGCAATCCCACACAAACGTTCAGCTACACCGATACCTTACCCGCAGGCCTCGTTGCCAGTGGCGGCGCGACGACCGGTACTTGTAGTGGCGGCTCGGTCACCGCCACAGCAGGCAGCAACGTCATTACCGTAGCCGGGCGTCAGATCGTAAATCCCGCCAGCACCTGCACCATCATTGTGCCCGTGACCAACAGCACCACACCCACCTCCGGCACCTGTCCGCAGGTCAATAACACCAATGGCAACACCAACATTAGCGCCACCACCAACATCACATCAGCCATTACTAACAGTGCAACCAGTGGCACCAGCACCACCGGTGCCTGTGTCGCGGTGAATGCCGCAACGCCGGCACTAACCAAAGCATTCGCGCCGACCACTATCGCCGTCGGTGGCGTCAGCACGCTCACCTTCACCGTCACGCAACCTGCCAATAATCCGACTCAAACCTACAGCTTCACGGACACGCTCCCGGCGGGACTCATTGTCGCCACGCCCAGCACAATCGGCGGCACATGTACGGGCACCGGATCGGTAACAGCGGTGGCAGGCAGCAACACCATCACCGTCAACGCCAAACAAATTGTTAGTCCGGCAACTAGCTGCACCATCACCGTCAATGTGACCACTGCGGCTGCGCCTACAACAGGCACCTGCCCCGTCGCAAACAACACCAACGGTGCGGCCAATATCACCGGCCTAACCAACCTTACTAACAATGTTACGAATCAGTGTGTGTCGGTAACTCCAAACGCCGCCCCGATCATCACCAAGAACATCGTTGCCACCGACTTAGCGATCGGCGGCAGCAGCGTGATGACCATCACCATCCAGAATACCAACCTGGTCGCCTTAACCAATGTCGCCTTCACCGACACCTACCCGGCGAGCCTCACCGGCATTGCTGCCACCGCGAGTCCGGCCACCTGTACCGGCACCGTAACCGGTAATGCCGCGTCCATGACCTTGACCGGTGGCGTGGTCCCGGCCTCGACCAGTTGTGTCTACACCACCACCGTGACCGCAGTCAGTGCCGGGGTGGCCACCAACAACACCGGCCCGATCACGAGTGCCAACGCGCCTGCGGGAACCAGTGCCAGTGACAGTGTCAACATTTACGCCCCCGTTGTCGCCGCCAAAGCATTTGGTGCAGCCAGCGTCGTATCGGGTGGCACCACCACGTTGAGCATCACGTTGAGCAATCCTGCAGCCAACCCGGCTCCGCTCACAGGCGTTCAGATCAATGACACATTCCCTGCGGGTTTAACGTTGGCCAACATCGTTTTCACATTCAACCCTGCTGCTTGTGGCATCATTACCAAAACAACGGGCGCGGCCAGTGCCACGGGCGACAACAATGTGCGGCTGAACGTGGCGAGCCTTGCCGCTGGCGTGAGTTGTCAGGCAATTGTGAATGTGACCTCAAGCACCGTAGGTCCCATCGTCAACACCACTGCTGCACCGACTGCAACCGGCCCGGTGGCTACGACTGGAGCGCCAGCAAATGCGTCACTGACAGTAGCACCTGCGGTTAGCGATATGAGTCCTGCCATCACCTTGCCGACGGTAAGTTCACCCGGTGCCACAGTGAATGGCCAGATTGTATGTACCAACGCGGGCCCTAACACTGCCGCGAACGCGACTTGTACTGCCGCCGCGCTGGATAATTTGGGTGCCACCATTCCGGTGACCGTGGGGGCATGCGTGCCGAGCGCGGGCAGCACTGCCGCCGCTGTGTTGAACGGGGGAACCTTAACGTGTACCTTGAGCTACACGATGCCCGGCACGATTGGCGGCTCCGACACGGGGCCGGTTAGCGTGGTGGTGACGGGGCGCACGGGTGCTGATAACGACAGCAATGGTGGCGCCACCGCCGGTGGCAATAACAGCACCACTGTGGGCGGTACGACCACGATCATCGATGCGGTTAATGATGTTGATGTGAAGCCAAGTGGCAGCGTTGGCGCTACCACCAATCTGGCGACCAACGACCAATTCCCGACGGGTTCCATATTCACTTTGCAACCTGGTTCCACATGCGCCGCAGCTGTCGTCAGCGCAGCCGGGGTTGCGACTTATAACGTGCCGGCCACGGGAACGTGTCTCATCAACTATCAAGTCTGTGCGCCAAATCCCAACACCACTGTGTGCGATAACGCCACGCTGACTGTTACCACCGTTGCACCAGATCTGGCGCTGACGAAAACTTCAACCAGCACATTCACGGTTGGCGCGAACGCAAGTTTTACATTAACGCCAAATAACCTGCTGGGTACCGCGCCTACCTCTGGCACGGTGACCGTGACGGATACATTGCCCACAGGCCTCACGTATGTTGCAGCTGGCTCTGGTGGAACAGGCTGGACATGCGGCGTATCGGCGCAAGTTGTTACCTGCACATCTAGCGCTGTGATTGCCGCGGGTGCCACCGGCACCGCAATCACGATCAACGTGACGATCAGCAGCACGGCTGTGCCGGGCGTAACCAACGTTGCCAGCGTTAGCGGTGGCGGCGAGCCGCCTGCCAACAGCGGTAACAATAGCGCGCTATTGACGGTGCCCGTCGGCAATGCGCCGGTGAACACATTTACCACTGACGGTGCGCAAACTGGCTTGCCGGGCACGAGTGTGTTTTATCCACACTCATTTAATGCGGGCTCGTCGGGCACAGTATCGTTCGCCACGACACAAGCGCCGAATCCAAATATCGCTGGCTGGGTCACCACCATTTTCCGCGATTTGAATTGCAACGGCACGCTTGACGGTGCAGAAGCAACAACACCGCTCACGGGCCTAATCACAGTGAATCCGGGCGATCAGGTTTGTATTATCGTGAGAAACGATATTCCTGCCGCCGCACCGTTCAATGCGCAGGATGTATTGACCACCACGGCGACCTTCACGCCGGGCGCAGGGCCAATCATCAACTACACCCGCCAGGACGTGACCACGGTCGTGTTGAATGGCGGCCTCACGTTGACCAAATCGGTGCGCAATATTACGCAGGGCGGCGCGGCAGGCACTAATAACACCGCAAAACCGGGCGATGTTCTTGAATATGTCGTGACCTACACCAACACCGCGACGGCACCTGTGTCGATGATTGTGGTGACCGACACCACGCCGGTGTTCACCACGTTCGTGTCAGCAGCCTGCAATACGCCATTGCCTGCTGCATTAACGAGTTGCAACTTCACCGCACCAACAGTCGGCGCATCGGGCAATGTGGTGTGGACGCTAAACGGTTCGCTGAGCGCAATGCAGACGGGCACGGTGACGTTCCGCGTGAGCGTGCAGTAATTTTAAAATCCCGGCAGATGTAAAAAAAGCCCCTGACGATAATCAGGGGCTTTTTTTTCAATACCAACCGCGAAGCGATTAGCTCGCGATGATTGAACAAGTGCGAATCAAATAATCAGGCGGCCTTTTTCGCGAAGGCGCTACACCAGCCCTGCGCGTTAACCTGCTTGCCTGCAAATAAACTGCAAGGCCCTGCTGCCGCGCCTGCCTGACCCTGAAACAGCTGGCAGCCGCTGCATTGTTGGCCCGCCGTGTAGGTTTTGTATTTGGCCGCATCTGCTTTGGTCGCGTTAGGGACGTAACCCAGCGCGACGGCGGTCGCATCTTTTTCATCGAGCATTGGCAATGCGCTTGAGTTGGTAGCTGTTGATGGCGCAGGCGAGGCGACGGGTGATGGCGCGGCGGCGACTGGTGCAGGTGCGGGTGGTGGCGTGTCTGGCGCTGCTGATGCCACCGGTTTTGGTGCTTCGGCTGCTTTGTCCGAACAGCCGACAACAAATGCGGCACCTGCTATTGGAACAATCTGAATAAACTGACGACGTGTGGTCATGGCAATTCCTAGGTTGTGGGTTGGCTGGGAAACATATCCTGGCTCAAAAAATTTGCTTTTACTAAAACGCTTTGCTGTTGGGCATTTGATGTGTGTTTGATCATCTGCCAATAAACAAACATGTTAAGGTTATCACTTGTGGATTTGATGTGCCACTTTTGAGTCGTGGGTGAAACGTTCATGATATGAAGACGAGTCAATGACGGCGACGAATTTTCGTCATAAAAGAGGGACGGTAATCGCCGTCCCTCTTTTATATAAACGTTATAGCGTCGCGCTACAAAATCGAATCCGGTAAATCAGTCGTCATCATTAATCCGGCAATTTCGATTCCAGCGGCCATATTCGCCCACTAAACAGGCAGCATAGCTTTTGTCATTCGCGAGCAAAAACATGGTGCGCGCGGCGAACGCGGTGTCAGCGAAATCAGAAAATAATCCATCAACGCCCAGTTCATAAAAACGCAAATATTCGTTGACCGGATTCCCTTTGTCGTCAGATGCCAATTGACGTTGTTCGTTGCGAAATGTGTAAGGATGCACGACTAGGCCAAGCCGATGCGCGTTCGCAATAATGTCGGTAGGCGGCAGCAATTTGCGATCAGCTTCATTGACCAAACCATCGCCGTTGATGTCGTCTGCCTTGCCGTCTTTATTTGCGTCTGTGCCGGCTGAGCTTTGCAGATAAGGTTTCCACGGGCCAATGCCATCCGCGTAAGTTTTGACTTCCGCTAATCCGGCGGGCTTCAGTAAATCTTTGAATAGACCTGCACGGCCTGACACCACCCAGTCGTACGGTTTATCGTAAGGTGCATTGAAGGCTAATGAGCCGTCCAGATTGACATCATCCGCGTCGACAACTGCACCAGCTTCACCGGTGTGCGGCTGCGCAGATATTTCAGATTCGCGGTCTCGAATGATTGAATAAAAACCGGCGCGCTACGGCGATTCCAGCCCGCACGTTTCAGCGCATCCACCAATCTGTCCTCAAGTGCTAACCCCAGTTTTTGGTGATACGTTGGATGTTTTGTTTCTGGGTAAATGCCGATGGTGCGACCTTTTTCCCGTGATTTTCGCTTGACAAATTCAATGACTTCTTCAACGTGGGAATTTCAAATTGACCATTAAAACGCTGATCGCGTTCTGCCAGCGGCTGGACAGCGCGAATGGTTTTGATCTCGGCCAACGTAAAATCGCTCGCGAAAAAACCTTCTTCAGTCGCGCCATCAATCACCGCGCTACGTTTGCGGCTGGCGAATTGCGGCAGATCTTTGACGTTGGTGGTGTTGATCATGTTCGGCTCATGACGCGCGACCAGTCTGTCGTAGTTGGTCGCGACCAAATCAGGCTCCACAAAGTCTGCGCCAAGCTCAATACCGAGCGCGTAAGCTTCAAGCGTGTGCTCAGGCAAATAGCCGCTGCCGCCACCGCGATGACCGATAATAATGGGCGCGTTGCCACTCAATGTTTTACTGGCTGCAGCGGCATCAGTTGGCGCAATGGCAGTCGCCACACACCCTGCAAAAACAAATGCAGTTTGTATATGACGATAAATATTCATAACAAATCCCCTATGAATATTGTCCGTGAAGAATGAGCTTTGGATTTTACAGCGATGTTACTCAGGTGCGGGTGCTGTTGCTGGTGCGGGGCCGGTGCACTTCAGCCGACAGAAAAAGATAAAACCCCGCTACTGGCGAGCGTTTTGAAGCATTTATGCTCAAAGAAGCCCGCCCTAGCTTGTATTTCACAAACGAATAATGCATGTTTCAAAATTTGGCACGACACCATTTCTCGCTTAGACTTGAGGCGTTGGCGGTGGTTAATATAAATTGATGTTGCTTAAAGTCTCGTACCGATTAATTAAACAAAGAAAAATGGATCCAACCTCAGATTTTTTACCCGCCCGTGAGGGTGCTGTACTTGACGTATCCAAGGTTCAGCAGGATGTCAGCACGCGCCGCCTGCGCGACCGTTATATCGCGACACGCTATGCGCAGTTTCCCGAACCTGGTATCGCGTTACGCCATACCAGCGACATATTGCGTTGGGCACGACAGCTGCTTGACGATGACCAGCCGCGATTGGCGATTGAGCTTTTGCATCTGGCGCTGGAAGAAGAGCCAAAGCAACGGCGCGTGTGGTTATTTTTGCTGGAGCTCGCTTTTTTAAACGAAGATACAAATCAATTCAACGATCTTGCAGATGAATTCAAAAGACGGTTTGTGACCGCTGTTTCTTTCGATATGCAAAATGCGTCAGACGACGAAAAAGAAATAGCGGAAAATAATAAAATTATTGACGTGATGGGTATTGAACTGGCACCCAATGATCCGCGTTATGCGAACGCAGGTGAACCCACAATGTTGCCGAACTGGAGCACGCCGGATAGCGCCGAGCGAAACGAAGCAGGGCAGCGCCAGTTGCATGCAGCGTTGGTCAATGCCATCGCATTTCATACGACACCGCCACCCACTCAGCTGCTGAATTCTTGAGTTTAATTTGCCTCTATCTATGGAACTGACCCCTTCAGACCCCAAGCAAGCCGGGCTGCAATTCACCAAGGCGCACCGCAGTTTGGGTGATAAGCATTTCGCGCTAGAACGCGAAATGGACAAGCGGCAAACGCTGGAATGCGTGACGATTCTGGCCCGTGCGTTACGCGATTTCGAGGAATTTTCACGCGCTGATCGCGAGCGCTATTTGCAGGGCGGCTTAACGCAGACCGATGGTGACCGCGCGGTGTGTGCTTGGATAACGGAACGCTACGAACACATGGCGCGCATTGCCCGCGAGATCGTGCCCACCGGGTTGAACGAGGCGTCAGCCGGTAGGCATCTGCGCGCACCCGCGTGGGCGCTGGCGATTTTACTGATTGGTCACGCCAGCAAATGGCGGAAAATTTCCGGCCATCGTCCCGATGCGGCCACGCCGGGCAGACTGCATCAATTATTTCGCTCCGCACGTGAAGCCGACATCGACGCTGCCGTGCAGACGGTGACCGTAGAGCGGCGATTTATCGAGGCCACGATTGAGGCGCTTTATGTGCGCGCGCTGCTGCTGGAACGTTTTGCGAGCGGCAATCTGGGGCCACGCCGACTCGAAATTCTCGATACCTGGCTCATCGCCTGGATGGGCGCGCTATGGCTGACTATCGAGCCCGTCGCGCGCGGTGCCACGCTGTGTATTGATACACAAAATTCGGCGCGCGGCTTGACGCGCCCCGTGACCGGCGAGCGCGCCGATTTTTATCTGGCGTTAAAGCCGCTGCGTCGGCAGCTTGAGCGCGCGATAGATTATTTTCATCAGGGCATTATTTTCCCCGGCTGGGGAATTGCGCAATCGTTTCGTATGGAAGAGCATGTTGCGGTAATGGATTTTGTCGAGCGCGAGCTCAATCTGATTGAGCATGCCGCAGCGCAAAAGAGTAAACGTTTTCCTATCGGGCAAAAATCGCGCGTCAGCGTTTTTTTCGGTTTCGCCGAAATTTATGATCGCGCCTTAATCAAGCAATCAGCCATCACCACCAGCGCTGGATCTAGTGCTGCCAGTGGAAACGCTTCATCAATCAGCGGCGCGCGCACGGGTGGATATTTCGCGCCCGCCACGTTGCGTTTGGCAGCCCTTGCCGATGCTGATGCCGCCAGAACCAACGACTTCATGCGCAGCCCCGTGCAGTTGCTCGACATCAGCGACGCAGGCATGGGGCTGGAGATGAGCAGCGATGACGCCGCGAAGGTAGAGGTTGATGAATTGGTTGCCGTGCGCATCGACGATGGCAGGCCCTGGGTGCTTGGCATTGTGGTGCGCAAAGTGAACCAGCGTAACGACTATTCCACCACCGTCGGCATCAAGGTGCTGACCAAAGTGCCGCTGCGCGCAACGCTGGAGCTGGTCACCGATCGCCCCGTCAGACAAACCGCGAATGGCATATTTGTGGCGGGCTCGCCCGTACATGGATTCGCCGATTCGATCATCGTCAGCGATGCAACTTATCGTGCGCGTCAGGTAGTGGCGGTCACGATTGCGTCGGGTCATTTTCATATTCGTTTGGGTCGCGTTCGTTATTCAGGCCCGGGCTGGAAAATGGCCGCAGCGAACGTGCTGGAAGCGCGCTAGGCGACCGCCACGCGCCACGGTGACCGCATGTTTACTCAATCAAGTGCGGGCGCCGTTTTGTTTATATCGTTGTTGCGGCTGATTGAGGATTGACGTGTCTTCCGCCGCGCCCAACGGTTCTCAGCCGTTCCAGATTTTGCATCCGTTGCGTCGATATGCAACATCGCCGCTGGCCGATCCACCGCGCGAGCGCGTTGAGGTTGGCAAGTTTGTTATTTTGTCGATGCTGTTGCATGTTTTGTTGATTGTTTTGTTCGGCGATTCAACCGGTGGCGGACCGAGCCGCGCGTCGCAAATGCTGGGGGGCTTCAGCGCATCGTTGCAGGCCAGCGTAACCAATAATGCGCCCGCATCACCATCGATAAAAAGCAGCGCCAGCCCAGGCACGCCGCAACCTGCACGAATTGAACCGCTCAAGCCGTCTGCGCCATCCGCATTGCCTGCTGAAAACAGTGAGGCGACCAAAACGGTTGAACCTGCGCCCCAATCCACAGCTGTAGCGCCCACGCCAACCATCGTGCCCGACAAAATCACGGTGCCGGATGCGTTGCCGACGCTTTCCAAACCGGTAGTTAAACCGGTTACTGAATTCGTGATTCCGCCCTCTGAAGCTGTCCCCAAAGCCGCTGTCGAAGTGAAACCCGTCGCTGAAGCGCTGCCGCCCATTGATCCGCTGCCACCATTGCCTCGTGCGCAGCCACTCAATATGCCGAAACCGATTGAATTAAACGCGGCACCGAGGGTGAGCCGTGAATTTACACCTTATGTGCCACCCGTTTTGCCGCCGGTTTTGCCACCCACATTGCCGCCCACATTGCCACCCACATTGCCATCATCGATCACGCCGATAGCGCCTGCCGCGCCCATCGCGCCACTTGCACTGCCACCGGTCACGCCGCTTGACTTGCCGACCATTGCCGCGCCGAAAATGGAGCGCGAATTCGCAGCACCCGCCAATATCGAAGTACGCGAACCACTGGTTGTGCCACCGCCCATCGCCAACATCGCGCCAACAGCCGCACCGAAAACTGAGCGTGAATTTGTGCCATACCTTGCACCCACAATTACGCCCACCGCTGCGCCAGTGGCAGCGTCTGCACCAACCATCGCGTCGCCGTCAGCCGTTAATCCGAACGCGATACCCGCGCAGCCTGCATCTACTTCCACCGCCGCGCCATCATCTACGGTGCCATCCACCACCAACGCACCTGTAACCGAGCGTGCGCCCGGATCTGCAACACCAGGCTCGCCCGCGCCATCGCCAACAAAATCCAACGATGATATTTTCGGCCCGCGCCGTGATGCGTCACCTGCACCCACTAAAAGTCTTGATCTCGACGCCGCCCGCAAGAGCGCGCGTGAGGGCGGCAATGAATCACGCAACGAAAGATCGGGGCCGCGAACGCTGTTGCCATTCCCCACCGCGCCAAAAGCGGCCGTGAAATCTGACATCACCAAAATTTTTGACAAGGCGCTCAAGCGGCCCGATTGCAAAGAAGCTTATTCGGATATGGGATTGGCCGCCGTGATTCCGCTGGTGCGCGATGCGATTAAGCAGGATGGCTGCAAATGGTAGGAAAAATCAGACGCTAGCAAAAATTACGCGGCGATCTGCCAGCAATGAAAGCACGGCCCATTTTTCGCTCACCGATAATTCACTCCACTTCGCAATTTCATCGAGCGTACGAAAACATCCCGTGCACAGCGTGCCGGTAGAATTAAGCACGCAAATTTTATTGCATGGCGATGTTGGATCTATTGGTGGATCTATTTTTGAATCTATTTCATTCATCGATATATTTTAACGTCACTATCCACATCGGAGATTCACATGCCAAATATCACCACCATCCGCCGCGCGCAATACGAAACCCGTGGCCCCGTGCCCCAGGACGTGATTAGCGCCATTTCGTTGCCTAAGCCCACCCTGAGTGAAGGCCAGGCGCTGATCGAGGTGCTGGCGGCCCCCATTAACCCCTCAGATGTACTCACGCTAACGGGTGAGTACGGCATCCTGCCGCCGTTGCCCGCGATTGGCGGTAATGAAGGTGTGGGCCGGGTGGTGGAATGTGGGCCGGGCGTAACTGCACCTGCTGTCGGGCAAACGGTGCTGTTGCCGGTGAGCTGCGGCACCTGGAGTTCGCACATCATTGCCACTGCCGCGACGTTGATTCCGCTACCCAATCAAGCCGATGCGCAACAGCTTTCCATGCTGACGGTAAACCCGCCGACTGCCGCATTGATGCTGAGCGAATTTGTTGATTTGAAACCGGGTGATTGGGTCGCGCAAAACGTGGCGAATTCGGCGGTGGGAAGTTATTTGATCCAGATTGCAAAAATTCGCGGCTTTAAAACATTGAACATCGTGCGTCGCGAATCTGCTGTTGCGGGCGTAAAAGCAATTGGCGGTGATGTGGTGTTGGTCGATGGTGATGATATTTATAAACGCGCGAAAGAGGCGACTGGTGGTGCCGCGATTCGCTTGGGCATTGATGCTGTCGGCGGTGCCGCCACAGACCGTCTCGCCAGCTGCCTCACCGAGGGCGGCACGCTGGTGAACTACGGCATGATGAGTGGCGAGCCATGCCAACTTTCGCCGCGCTATTTTGTGTTTAAAGATGTGACGGTCAAAGGATTCTGGCTCGCGAAATGGTTTCGTACATCCACCCGCGAACAGCAAACTGCGCTGTACGGCGAACTCACAAAATGGATCGCGACCGGCAAATTACACGCGAGTATTCACGCGACTTACGATGTCAGCGATATTAAAGCAGCAGTCGCTGCCGCACACAGCGGCGGGCGCGACGGGAAGATTTTGATTGTGCCGAAGCAGGGCGGTTGAAAATTTAAACGCTAACAGGGTGGCGGGGTTTGGGGCAAAATGTTCCCAAAAGCCTCACCAGTTCTAGAGTTTTGTAGCTCAGGTTGCGCAGCCAGCTGATCTACGGAGCTTGTAAAATTACGGTAAACTCACCACGCCACGCGCCAGTTCAATTACGCGCCCGCTCACAAAAATTTGTTTGTTCGCATCCACGCGCAGCCCCAAATGACATGGCCGATTCACCATTGCGCCTTGTTCAATCGACACCTCGAACGGCAATTCTCTATTGGCGCCGAGCATCCAACCGCCCAGATTTGCGGTCGCTGAGCCGGTGCCCGGATCTTCCACCACGCTGCCGAGTTTTAAAAAGAAAAATCGCGACAGTAATTTATTCTCGCCATTGGGTGCGAACACATACGCCATGGATCGACCGAGATTGCTGGATATTACCGACAGCAAATTTGCCTTCGGTTGCACCCGTTTGACCGCAGCAGCACTCGCAATCGGCACAATCATTTGCTCGCTGCCGGTATTGATCCAGCGTGCGCCATCGAGAACATCGCCAACATCAAGCGACAACATCGCCGCGATTTGCGCCTTCGGTATTTCGCAATCGCGAAACGTCGGTGCGTTAGCACTCAGTGTCCAGCGATCCCCAACAGCCTTGACGGGAATGATGCCTGCTTTCATTTCAAGGCTTATCGAATCGCCCGCCGAATATAAATCGCGCACCACATGTGCGGTGCCGAGTGTCGGATGCCCGGCAAACGCCAGCTCGAAGGTCGGCGTAAAAATCCGCACGTGTGCGGTGGCGGCAGATGCTGTCAGCACGAAGGTGGTTTCGGATAAATTAAATTGCAACGCCAATGCTTGCATCGTTTCCGAATCCAGGCCACTTCCGTTTTCAAATACGCAAAGTGGATTGCCGCCGAAAATGGATTCTGCAAAAACATTAACGATGCGATAGTGATATTGGGCCATGATGTTTTATGTGAAACCAATGTGGGTTTTGAATCGTATTATTGTAAGCTCTGGCATCGCGTCCAGACTAATGCTGTGCAGATGTTCTGTTTCATGAAAATATCCAAGGAGAAATACGTGTTCAAGATTCGATCATGGTTAATTGCCGCACTTGTTACCTTACCTTTAGTTGCAAACGCGCAAGCGCCAGTTACTGCAAAAGCCACCTTCGCAGGCGGCTGCTTCTGGTGCATGGAAGCCCCGTTTGACGCCGTGGATGGCGTGATTTCCACCACCTCCGGCTACATTGGCGGCAAGACCAAAAACCCAACGTATAAAGAAGTATCGTCAGGTTCCACCGGTCACACCGAGGCCGTGCAGATTGTCTACGATCCGAAAAAAGTAACGTATGAAAAATTGCTTTACATTTTCTGGCGCAATATTGATCCGACCACTAAAGATCAACAGTTTTGTGATGTCGGCACCCAATATCGCAGCGGTATTTTTTACCATGATGACGCGCAAAAAAAATTGGCTGATGAATCCAAATCGGCGCTCATCAAATCAAAGCCGTTCAAAGGCGACATCGTGAGCGAGATTACAGCGGCCAGCGAATTCACGGCGGCCGAGGAATATCATCAGGATTACTACAAGAAAAACGCGCTGCAATATAAATTCTATCGCGCTGGCTGCGGGCGTGATGCGAAGCTGAAACAATTGTGGGGCGCTGAAGCGGGCGGTGGGAAACACTGATTTTTTGCGGCGCTGCACGGGGTTGGGGACACATTAAAATGAGATACTTTACGCCTAGAAATTAAATTAATCGCCGTGTGTTCCTCACCCAGAAAATTATGCCAGCCACCGCACTAGACGCCATCTCACACAGCATTCAACTTTCCGTAGCACCCGTGTTCATGCTTACCGCAGTCGCGGCACTACTGGGCGCGTTGGCGGGCCGATTGGCGCGCATCATTGATCGCGCCCGTCGCCTTGAAGACCGGCTCGAAGCGGATGCCGTCAAACACGAAGCTGATATTTACGACGAACTCAAACGCCTTCGGCAACGCGGCCGCGTCGTCAATACTTCAATGGTATTACTCACGCTATCGGCAACATTCATCGGCGCAACCGTGATGGCTTTGTTCCTGGTTGAAACCATCGCACTCCGCACCAGCGGGTTGGTACCGTGGACATTTCTGGGCGGTGTGCTGTTGTTTATTCTGGCACTGCTGTGCTTCTTGGCAGAGACGTTGCTGGCAGGGCAATCGTTGAATTTTGGGCGGCGGGGACAGAGCCGTTAGCCCGAAATTTTTTGCATCAAGCCCGTTTGCTGATGCCTGTTTATTTTAAACTCGCAAGCTGTTTTAGTTTAACAATCAGGCCAGGAATTCGCACCTGACGTTGCGAGCTGCCTAGGGTTACGCAATGGGGACGCTGTAATCGGCGATTTCGTTTTTGCCATTGCTTGCAATTACTTCCGCATCGCGTCGATGGATACCCACTCGCCTGGGTAGCGCTCGTATTCCCAAAAGCTCCAGCCATTGCGGTTCACGCCACAGGCCGCTGCGGCACTCGGCGTTTTGTAGGTTTGTCCTGCATAGCGAATTGCGCCGTCATGGCGCATTGTGGCTTTCACTATGCTGCCGCTGATTGTGCCGCAGATAGATAATTCTATTTCCATTTCATTAGTGCATTAATTTTGTAGGCTGGGTGGAGCGAAGCGATACCCATCATCGGTGCGCTAATGATTGGTATCGCAAAAAGCCGCTCGACCCATCCTACGGGTTCACAAATTAATGAACTATTGATTGAGAAATGGAATAAGGGGTGAGGCGTGCACATGCATGCTGCTGCGTGATGATGTTTCGAACACCGCTATTGGCGAGGGGTTTTAGGTGCCGACTTGAGTTTGCAGGCCGGGCTAGGCAGTTTCGTTGGTTGCTTGACAAAGCATCATTACCGCTTCTCGAGTGTTCGAAAATTTGAAACGCTCATTTCCCTTCATGATTCCAAGCGTACGTTACCTTCAGCTTGTTCAAGTGCGTAAATGGAATTTTCTGATCAAATTGCAACCGCCCAACCACGATGCCTGGCGATATACCCTCATCTTCAGCGAATGCGGTTACGCGACGCGCGGAAATAGTACCGCCCGATAAAAACTCCGTATATTTGCCTCGCGGCACAAGTGAATCTCGCGCGAAGTCATTTGCTTCTCTCTCCTCGCGCGCGCCGAGCTCGGTATCGCCGAGAATATCCAGAAAGGTTAACGACTTTCCATGCTTAACCAAATGTCCAGCCTCATGAAAGAACGTAAACCACAATTTGTCGTCTGTTTTCCCGCGAACGCTTAACATGATGAGCGCTTTGTTTGGCGCGAGCCATTTGGTCGCCCCATTCACGGGGCAACCCTTCGGGGCTGGCGCAAGCACCACTGCAACCCCCACTTTCGCACACAGGTCGGTAAGTTTTGGCAGAAACTCAGTCGGCGATGCAATGCGCGTTAACGCGCGAATCTCAATTAACGTCGTTTCAAACTTGGCGTGGTCGAAATCGTCACATCGCAATGCTGCTGCACCGCGCTCGCCTTGCCGCAGCCACGCCGCCACAGATGGCCCCACCTTCTTCAACTTGGCCGATGCGCGGTAAGCGGCCACCGGCTTGGCATAGGTTTCGCGCCACGCAGCAACGCTGGACACAGCAAAAAACTTGAGACACTCGCGTACCTGCTGTGCCTTGTCGGACAATTTGGTAACCCAACCGAATCGCACCATGTCACTCAAAGGTAGTTCTTTCAGCCAGTGGGATTCCTTTGCCAAGGCCTTCAGCTCTTCTCTCTTGGCAAGCTGTTCACGATACTGGACATCAAGACCGACCCAAAAGCGGACAGTACTGCCAAGAACCTTTTCAAGCTTGCCAGCGGTTTCCTGCGTGATCGGCGCATCGCCCTTCAGGAGTTGATTGATGTGTTTTGCAGTGAAGCCGGTGCGCTTGGCGAGCTCGACCTGCGTCCAACCGCGTTCCTCCAATACATCAGCGATTGTGTCGCCAGGCGTCGTAACCCAATCCGGTGCAAATTCGGCAAGCGACGCATAAGTCTGCATGGTCTTCACATTTTCACTAGTCATGGTAATCCCCCAACTCTGTAATCGTGATTTTTGTCACGGATGCCCAATCTATACCACCATCGTCTTTAGTCGGCGGTGGTTGCAAGGTCGGTTTGAACAGCAGACGCTGCCCTCCATGCAAATCCAGCGCGAATGTTCCTGCACGAGTACCCTTCAGCGGATGTGGCCGACCCGCTACCAACTCCGAGACGGTCTCGGCGTTGAACATTTCCGTCATGCGACGTTGCAGCTTTTTGGCGGACTCGGCTCCCAGCGTTTGGGTTGCACGCTTGGTTTGCGCGCATAACGCCCTGATGGATTCGTCAGCGAAGGAAATTTCCATGTGCTAAATTATATACCAATTTGGTATATTTTACCGATTTCATTAACATCGCCACCGTCGCCCCAGGTTGCCCCAATACATACAAGCAGATGAACGTTTTCTTTACGCCTACCGCTTTTCGTCCTTCATCGCGTCAACAATTTCTTTCGTGCGCATGCTCACGGCCGTCACCCGCATCAGCAGGTCGACGACTTTTTCTTTGTAATCCGCGAAGCGGTAGGTGTCGAATTTTTCGCGGATGGTCGGGTCTTTCGGCTTTTTTTCTTTGTATTGGTCGAGAATCCATTCGAGCGCCGAGCGGTTGCCGAGTTTGTATTCCCACGCCTCACTCGGCACACCTTCAAGCACCGTTTCGCTATCGAGTTGAATGCGGCCACTTAACTTGTCCGCTTTCAGCATCGCTTTCGGCACATAGAACGCACCCGCATTTTTGCGTGCCTTTTCGTCGGGCGTATCGATGCGCTTTAGCTTTGCGGGTTTGACGTTTTCGTAGCCGATATGAAGCTGCATCAGCTCCTCTCCCCACGCCGCCCAGCGCGTGAAGTCGGCGAAGCTATCGCCATAAAACGGAATGCGC